>NZ_JBJMQP010000040.1:0-2842 GCF_045802625.1 Hyalangium sp.
CCAACATCTTCACCAAGGCCTGGATGGAGAGCAAGAGCCGCTGAGCCCCCAGGCCCCAGGGCTCACTGGAAGCTGCTCTCCTCGCGCCGGTAGCCCACGACGGCCAGGGCGATGAACACGACCGTGAAGCCCAGCAGGGCCAGCACATGCACCCAGGGGTTGCCTCCCCGGCCCGCGCCGATCTGCCGCAGCGCCAGCTGCGCGAAGTGGTAGGGCGGCATGAACACCGAGATGCGCTGCACGAAGCTCGGCAGCATCTCCAGCGGCAACCAGAGCCCCGACGCGAAGGACATGGGCATGTAGATGAGGTTGGCCAGCGCGGGCGAGGTGTTGGCGCCGGCGAAGTAGCCCATGGCCAGCCCCAGCGCGGTAAAGGGCAGCGAGCCCAGCAGCAGCACCCCGCCCAACGTCAGCCACTGCTGGGGCTCGAGCCGCGCGCCGCCCAAGGTGGCCCCCAGGATGAAGAGCATCACGACGATGAGCAGGTTGAACATCGTCGCCATGATGATCTTCGCGATGAAGAACGCCTCCGGCGGCATGGGCGAGACGCGCTTGAGGATGAGCCACCCCTGCGCGCGCTCGGTGGCAATGCCCACGCCGAAGCTGAAGAGCGACACGCCCACGACGCCGAAGGTGCCGTAGGTGGCCAGCATGTACGTGGGCACGCGGATGTTGTTGGACAGGTACTGCTTGGCGAACGTCAGCCCGAAGATCACATAGAAGAGCAGCGGGGCCACGAGCGTAGGCACCACGAAGGTGGGCGAGCGCAACAGCTTGAGGAACTCCGCCTTCACCTCCAGGGCGTAGATGCGAAGACGGCTGCGGCCCGCGGCAGGCGCCGCCTTGACCACGGCACCCGGCGTGGCGCTCATGACTTGTTCTCCCGTGAGATGATCTCGAAGAAGGCCTCTTCCAGCCCCACGGGCTTCACCGTGAGCCCCTTCAGATCCGGATCCCGCTGGTACAGCTCGCGGGCGATGGGGATCTCCGGCTGGGCGACGATCTCCATCCACTCTCCGCTGAGCTGGGCCTTCTTGACGCCTGGGATGGCGAGGATGTCGTTCACGGCCATCCGGGTGATGCAGGTGACGTGCTGCCCGTCCACGTGAGCCTTGATGACGCGCGGCGCGCCCTGCATCAGCAGCCGGCCCTTGTGGATGAGGACGATCAGGTTCGCCAGCGCGTCCGCCTCTTCCAGGTAGTGGGTGGTCAGCACGATGGTACGCCGGGCCGAGGCGATCTCGCGGATGCGCCCCCAGAAGCGGCGGCGCGCCTCCACGTCCAGGTTGACGGTGGGCTCGTCCAGCAGGACCACCTCCGGGTTGCCGCAGATGGCCAGCGCGAAGCGCACCCGCTGCCGCTCTCCCGAGGACAGCGCGTTCATCATGCGGCGCTCGAACCCCTGGAGCTCGGCCATGGCCACCGTCTCCTTCAGCGAGAACGGAGCCGGGTAGTAGCTGGAGAAGAGCTCGATGATCTCGCCCACGCGCAGCCTCGGAGGCAGGCGGGTGTTCTGGACCATGGCTCCCAGGTGGATACGGTTCTCGGGCACCACGGGATCCACCCCGAACACGCGCACCCGGCCCCGGGTGGGCTTGAGCAGGCCCAGCATCAGATGGATGGTGGTGCTCTTGCCGGCGCCATTGGGGCCCAGCAGGCCAAGGATCTCCCCCGGGCGCACCGCCAGGTTGACGTCCTCGAGGGCCCGCACGTCACCGTAGTGCTTGGTCACGCCCTCCAGCAGGAGCGCTGGAGGTGTGGCGTCAGCCGGCGCGGGCGCTTCGAGCGGCGGAGTGTCCTTCAGCTTCACTTCGGTTGCTCCCATGACTCCCGCCTGCCTACAGGCAGCATGTAGAACGCGGCCTGGTTGACTCCGTCGAGGTACAGCACCTGGTTGAGCAGGTCGTCGTAGAAGCCTCCCACGGTGATGCACGACAGGCTCATCGCCGTGGCCACGAGGCAGACATTCTGCGTCAAATGGCCACACTCCAACAGGGCCAGGCGCAAAGCTCGCGGCCCGTAGCGGCGGCGCTGGTAGGTGAGATCCGCCGCGACGAAGAGCCACAAGGGAGCGTCCGTGGCCTCAATCGCTGGCTGGGCCTCTTGCATGAGGAAGGGCGAGCAGGCTCGCAGCAGCGCCGCCTCGGGCGCCGGGGCCACCCACTGCAGGGCGTGAGCGAGATCGTCGTAGCGGTACAGCCCCGTCTCCACCCCGGGCACGCGGCGGGCCAGCACGTAGGTGCGCAGCGGATAGCGCGCCCCCGCGGATGGATAGACACGCTGCCGGATCTTCAAGGGCTGCCCCGGCCGGGGGACCTCCATGGTGCGCGCATAGCCGGCGGAGAACTTCAGCAGGGTGGACAGCTCCTCCGGGGAGAGACTGCCGGCATAGCCGCTGTACCGGCTGCGGCGCGCAAGCAGCACCTCTCCCAGCGGCATCTGGAGCAGGCCGGGGTTCGCCGGCGGCAGCGCTACCGGCGAGCGTCCCGGCCACCGCATGGGAGCGGGTGGCTCGTCCGAGAACTCCGCGTCGGAAGGCCCCATGTCGGCGCCGAGGTGACGCGACAGCTTGCTCTGCTCCTGGTAGCGGCGATCCACGCCCTCCACTCCATCCGGCGTGCCGGGCGGGGCGGGGCTGGCGTGGGCGAGGATCAGCGAGGCGAGCCACCCCACGTGACACTCCTCGGGGATGCTCAAGCCCAACCGGTTGTGCAGCATGTGGAGCTGCGAGCGCATGATGTCCAGGGGCTTCACCGAGAGGCGCCCCTGGCGCTCGGCCTCCTGGTAGCGCTCCAGGGCCGCGCGGATGCGCTGGGCCCAGACGGCGAAGATCGACGGCGGC
>NZ_JBJMQP010000041.1:0-54719 GCF_045802625.1 Hyalangium sp.
GGGCGTTCCGGGCACAGCCGGCCATCAGAGCCATGAGGCAGCACAGCAGGATTCGCTGGGACACAGTCGCTCCAGGGCGGACGGTTGACGCAGGAACGCTCCCTCGCACCGAGACATATCGGGTTGGGAGGGGCGGCTCGAGCCGTTGATCGTGGACGAATTCCGGTCGCCCGTGTCATCAGACCTCCTCGAACCGCGTGCCGGTGGCGCCCATGCGCTCCAGGGAGTCCTTGAGCTCCCCCGAGACGATCAGCGAACTCCGCCACCCCTCCAGACGGAACACCCGAGCGGCTCCCACCTTGCTCTTGTCGATGCGCAGATCTCGCACGGAGGCATACTGGCCGACCTTATGAGATACCCCGTCCTCGTGTGTCCAGAGCCGAATGCGGGACGCCTTTTCGTCGATACAGCGAATCAGGCGTGTGGCAACGAGGATGAGGTACTGATCCGGGTGGCTCGCCACATCCACGGGGATCAGTTGCACGTCGTCCGGGGCCAGCTCCGCGAACAGGGACGCGACCCGGACATGGACCACCGGGACGCTGACGTTCGCTTCGGTGTAGTCCAGTGGCTTGCCCGCGATCTCAACGGGGATTTTCAAGCGTTCCTGGAGATGAACGGGTTCCCCGCGCCTGAACATCCTGTCATCTACCTTCTGTCCGTGACTGTCTGTCGGCGTGTCCAGGTGCCAGCGGTGCGGGAAGCTCATCTCGTCGGATAGCTCGAAATAACGCTTGGGCATGGACTCCATCTAGCGCGGGGGCTACCGGGTGACGAGTTGGTTCAGTTCTGCTCCAGGGGTGGCAATCTCCTTGGCCAACGCTCGGAGTGCTCCAGTCAACGCCTGACGGCACTCGACGACGGTGCGACAGGTTTCCGTGGCCTCGGTCAGTTCCTTGAGGATGATTTGGTGATACCGCTCGGGGTGCGGTCCGTAATGCCCCGGCAGAGGCATCTTGTTCGCCGGGTCCTCCAGCGACATTCCCGCCTTGGCGAAGATCTCCCGGAACCTCGGCGTCCACGGGCCTCCACGTCGCGTGTCCTTGTCGTTGCAGACGGTGGCGATGTGGTGCGTATCGACGCAGGGGCCGTTGCCGCCGCCGGGCCGCCCCGCCATGGCCACCGCCGTGGCCGACAGGGTGATGGTGGCACCGTCGGCGCTGACCTCAAGCTCCTCCACCGCCCCCAGCGCGGGCAGCGAGAAGCCCACCTGCCCCTCGGCCTGCATGGCCACCTGTGCCGAGCCGGGCAGCGTCGGCACCGTCGCCGCGAACTGCTGAGCCGTCGCCCCAATGGCTGCCACCAGCAACATGGCGAGAGCGCGCGCGGACTCTCGCCCGAGGAGCTTCCCGAAGCGCTCGCCCGCATCGCGGAGCTGCTCGAAGGTGGTGGCTGCATTGGCCCCCTCCTTCAACTCCATCCAGCCCGTCACCAGGTCGCGGAGGGTGGCGTAGCCCACATAGAGGATCATCCCCACGCCCAGGGCCGCCACCAGCGCCGGAGCCACGGGATTGAGCACAAGGATCAGCAGCATGGAACCCAAGGTCCAGAGGGCCGCGCTGAGGAGCGCGCGGAATTCCACCATCTCTCCCAGCGCCTTCTTCAGCTCGTCCAGCACGGGGCTCTTGCTCAGGGCCAGCGCCCAGATGTAGCGGCCTTGCATGTCCAGGTAGCGCCCTGCCACCAACGCGCCCCCGAGACAGTCTCCGTAGACGTGGTGGGCGCTCTGGCACCAGAGCCGGTAGCGCTCGGCCAGCGCCAGCTCGTCCTTCGTCAACGTGCCGTCCCAGTCCCCCGGCCCGGTGGGCACCAACTTCCTGTCCTGTGGCAGGTAGAGGTAGTTGCCGCTCTGCGGGTCCAGCTGAAACGCTCGCTCCGCCGTCTGGCGCGGAGTGCCTGTCAGGTGCACCTGCCGCGCAAGGCGCCTCACGGCCTGCTGGAACTCCTGCGCCCCCAGCTCCACCGGCTGCACGTCCGCGCTCCGGGGAACGTGGACGAGGGCCCGGCCCTGGCTGGTGTGCTCCACGAGAGGGGCCTTGGGGACGCTGGCGCACCCCACGAGCAACGCCAGGAACAGTGCTTCGGCCTTCCACAGCATTCGCCACGGCAGCATGCGCCCTCCCCCGTGCGAGGAAGGAACGAAGTGTAGAGGGCTCCCTCTTCTGACCCGTTTTCCACCCGGGAGCCCGACCCATGAAGTATGGAACGTGGGGGCTATGTCACGCTAATGCCTACAACACGGGAGGCTCAACCACCTCCTGGCTCAGCGGGAGCGGAGCAGCAGCCTGCGCAGGCTCCGAAAGACAAGGGCCACCAGGACGAGCGCGCTGGAGAGCACCGTCTGCGAGCCACCGACGGGGAAGTCATACAAGAAGGCGAAGAGGTAGCCCCCGCCGCCCGCGACGCATCCGAAAACCGTGGCCAGCAGGAACGTCCACCCCAGGCGCAGGTCCAGCACCAGCGCGGCGATGGCCGACAGGGTGGAGAAGGCAAACACAGGCAGCGCGCCGAGCGCCCGCGCCGACACGCCCACCATGACGCCAATCGAGAGCATCAACACCGCGTCCAGCAGCTTCACCGGCAGCCCCTGCACGCTGGCGCCAATCCGGTCGAAGCTGGCGAAGGTGAGGCCTCGGAACCACCACAGGTGGATGACGAGGATCAGCGCGCCCACGATGGCCACATGCGCCAGCTGCTCCGGAGTCACCAGCACCGCGGTGCCGAAGAGGATGCCCTGGATGTCATGGGCCTCCTGCGCGATGCGATCTCCCACGAGCACGGCCGCGCCGCCGGCGAACGCCCAAGCCAGGCCCAGCACGCTCTCGCGCGTGAGCTTCAGCCAGGAGGGATCCGCCATCAGCAGCAGCGTGGCCAGCAGGGACAGCGCGATGGCTCCCACCGTGGGGTTCACCTGGAACCCCAGGTGGATCTCCGCGAAGAAGGCCAGCGCCACGCCCAGGCCCGCCGCCTGGGTGGTGGCGGCGCTGACGAACACCATGCGCCGCAGCACCACGTAGACGCTCAGGAAGCCGAGCACACCTCCGGCGATGAGGGCGCAGAGGATGGGATCCTGGAACAGCTCGAAGCTGGCCCGGAACTGCTCCCATTTCGAGGGGTCAACCGTGGACGTGTCCAACGTGGGATCCTGTCTTGGCGCGAGCGCAGTACTCGTCGCCGTACTGATGGCGGAAGGCCGGGTGGCAGAAGACGGTCTGCGAGTCTCCGATGACGACGGCCGGAGTCTCGCGGTCGAGGAAGACCAGGGTGTCGGCGTGCTGGGCGGCCAGCCCGAGATCATGGCTCACCACCACCACGGCCATGTTCTTCTCGCGCGCCAGCATGACCAGGCGCCGCATCGTCTCTCGCTCGGCTACGGCGTCCATGGCGGCGGTGGGCTCATCCAGCAGGACGAGATCCGCCTCGCTGGCGAGCACGCGGGCCAGGAGCGAGCGCTGCTTCTGGCCCTCGGACAGCTCGCGGTAGGGGCGCAGGGCGAACTCGCGGGCCCCCGCCGTGTCGAGCGCCGCGTCCGCGATCTTGCGATCGTGCCGTGAGGCGAAGGGGTTGAGGAAGTTCCAGCCCGCCAGGCGCCCCCAGAGGACCATCTCCTTGGGGCGCATGGGCAGCACCGAGTCGATGCCCACCGTCTGCGGCACGTAGGAGCACCTGAGCTCCGGCTTGTTCTTCACCACCCGGCCAGACACCGGGGGCTGCATCCCCAGCAGCGTCTTGAACCAGGTGCTCTTGCCGGAGCCGTTGCGGCCCACCACGGAGGTGAAGCTGCCGCGGCGGATCTGCAGGCTGAAGGCCGGCAGCAGGGGCTTGTCCCCGAAGCCCACGGCCAG
This sequence comes from Hyalangium sp., assembly GCF_045802625.1. Taxonomy (NCBI): domain Bacteria; kingdom Pseudomonadati; phylum Myxococcota; class Myxococcia; order Myxococcales; family Archangiaceae; genus Hyalangium; species Hyalangium sp. The sequence goes on from NZ_JBJMQP010000041.1 coordinate 3,846, forward strand.
GTTCTCGCAGGTCAGCAGCGGCTCGGTGGACTGGGCCTGCGAGGCGGCCGAGGCCGCGGGAGGGGAGATGGGCTCATCGGTCTTCATGCTCACCCTCCCTGGGGGGCCGCGAGGCCCTGCTCGAGCTTCTTCACCAGCCGCTCCTCGCGCTGGATGTACGTCTCACCGCCGCGGAAGTCCGCGCCGCTCGGGAGGATGACGAGGCCGGCGGGGATCCTCGAGGCGACGAGCTTCGAGGTGGAGTCCGGGTAGTACTCCTCCTGAACGACGAGCCGGGCCTTCTTCTGCTTCCCCAGCGTGAGCACCTCGGCCACGTGCGAGGGCGTGGGCGGGATGCCGGGCTTCGGCTCGAGGTAGGCGATGGTATCGAAGCCCAGCCAGTCACCGAGGTACGCCGTGGTCTTGTGGTACGAGATGACGGGCACGCCGCGCAGCGCGGCCAGCCGCTTCTCCCAGTCGGCGCGGGCCTTCTCCAGCTCGGCGCTGAACTTGTCCAGGTTGGCCTGGTAGGCGGAGGCGTTCTTCGGATCGAGCTGCGCCAGGCGCGCCTCGATGCCGCGGGCCACGGAGAGGGCGGCGCGAGGATCATGCAGGTAGTGCGGGTTGCCGCCGGGGTGCACATCGCCCTGGCTGCGGTCCACCTTGGCGGTGGGGACCTCGAGCACCTTCACGAACCGCGAGGCGTCCAGGTAGCCCGGGTTGCCGGTCTGGATCTTCGAGTTGCGAGCGCCGATCTGGAGCGTGGGCAGCCAGCCGATCTCCAGATCCAGCCCATCAACGACGAGCAGATCCGCCTTGTTGAGCGCGAGGGCGAGGTTGGGCTTGGCGTCCACGAAGTGGGGATCCTGCGTGGGCAGCGCCAGCGTGGTGACCGTGGTGTGATCACCGCCCACGGACTTGGTGAGGGCGGCGAGGTCCGGCAGGGTGGTGACGACGTTCAGGTCCGCGCGAGCGGGGAGGGCGAAGAGGCAACAGAGGGCGGCGCTCAGGGCTGCGAGACGAAGTGAGTTCATCGGAAGGTCTCCGGAAGAGAGGGATCAGAACGCGTGGGCGCCATGCGCGCCCATCACGGCTTCGAGGGTGAGGAAGACCGAGTAGTCCGGCTCGTTGCGCCAGCCCGCATGGTCGGTGGCGGCCTGCAGCCGCAGGCGGGAGAACTCGGTGGGCCAGAAGGTGACGTTGGCGGAGACGCGCTGGCGCGTGGCCGTCCACTCGGGATCGAGCGGATCCGCGGCGAGCTCGCCGTCCTTGCCATGGGCGGGCGTGCCGAACTCGTAGCGGGCGGCGGTGGCCCACCGCTTGGCGAAGCGCCAGAGGAGCTGCGCGTAGCCGTTGTAATCGGTGAGCGTGGCGTCGGGCAGGTGGCGGTAGCGGTAGAGCAGCTCCGCCTGCAGCGCGATGATGGTGTCGCTCGCCACGGTGGTGGGGCGGTACTTCAGATACACGTCCGTGCCGAAGACGTTGGTGTACGTGTGCGCATCCGTCGAGTTGGGGCCCGTCGCCGAGGACAGCCCCCACAAGAGCGACAGATCATCGGAGAGGGGGAAGAACTGCTTCACCGCTCCGGTGAACTGGAAGTCGAGCGGGGAGCCGACGGGGGCCTCCTGCTCACCGAGGAAGCTGCGCGCGGTGCCCTCGCCGTGGGCATCCGTGACCGAGCCGATCAGCTCCACATACCAGGGCAGCGGGGTGAGCCAGGACGCCTCCACGCCGAGCCCCCGGTTGCCCTCGCCGCCGAAGACGCGGCTGTAGGCGAAGGGCTGATCCACGAAGTCCCAGGCGTGCGGGTGCGTATTGTTGAGGCGGCCGAAGCGCGTGAGGAACTGGCCCGCGCGCACCTGGAGGTTGGCGGGCAGATCCAGGGTGGTGACGTAGGCCTCCTCGATCTCCACGCCATCCGGTCTGAAGACGATGTTGCTGTCGAAGCGGAGGTAGGGATCCACCACGCTGCGGACGCTCATCTCCAGTTGCTGGAAGTTGAACCCGTTGTGGGTCGGGTCATGGTCTCCCTGCTGGAGCGGCTCCTTGGAAGAGAAGCCCGCGAGCGCCATATCCAGGATGAAGCTCAGATCGAGCCACTGGTTGGACAGCACCTGGGACACACCCGAGGACGCGCTCGAGCCAGAGGCCGCCGGAGCCCCGGGGGCCTCCGCTGGAGTGGAGCCCGCCGCGGCCTTGTCCTTGCCCAGGGCGGCCTCGATCTCCGACATATCGGACGAGTCCGCTGGGGCGGGGGAGGTGCCCTCGGCGGGCGGCGTGCCCGTGTTCGCCGGGGGAGTGCCCGCATTGGCCGGCGGAGCACTTGGGGTGGGAGAGGACTCCTGCGCCGCGGCAGGGAGGGCAAGCAGCCAGAGAATGCAGGGAACGATGGAGACAATGCCGGCAGGCCGGCGGGAAGGGGAAGACACCTGGGAACTCCTCGGAACCGGACGCCCGAGACACGGACGTCAACCCACGACTGTCGCTTCGGGACGCTTAGGCGCGCGCCGGGGGCGACAGCTTGGGAGCGGTGGCGAGGATGGGGATGGAGGAGAGGGCTCTCGGCGGCGCGGTGGCCACCAGGCTCGTGGCCAGATACTCCGTGACCGACGTCACCGTCGCCGAGGCCTGCGCGTAGCCCCGCGTGCCTGCGGACTGCACCGGGCAGGCCTCATGGGTGGAGCGCAGCGCGTCCACGCCGCTCTGCGGGCGGACGGCCAACAGCACTGGGGCGCTGCTGGAGCCTCGGGACTGGACCTGGCCCGTACCGCGCGCCGTCTCCTCGAAGGTCTGGTGCTCCGGGCAGAAGCGGTGCGCATGCTCCCGGGAGTGAACGACCGCCACCAGCGGCTGCACGGCCCACAGCGCCACGAGCAGCGTCGCGGTGAACCTTCGGAGGGTGGAGGCGCGGTCGATCATCGAGGATGAGGTAACCTGACTGCTCTACTGGCGGACTCCCGAGGTGTCAAGGCAACCCGACGTCTCGGAGGCCCGCGGACCTGCGGTGTTGGAGATCCATCGCGTGGAGAGACAACCTTCCCAAGAATACATTCCGGTCGCTCGGCTGTCGGATCTCGACGCTCGGGGCCGGACCGTGGTGCAGGTGGACGGGGCCCGGGTGGCCATCGTCCGGGTGGAGGGCGAGCTGTTCGCCTTCCAGGACACCTGTCCCCACCGGGAAGGCTCGCTCTCGGAGGGCGATCTGGAGGGGTATGTGATGCACTGCCCCCTGCATGCCTGGCCCTTCGATGTGCGCTCGGGCCTCTGCCCCGTCATCCGAGGGGCTCGCATCCGCGTCTATCCCCTGCGCGTGGTGGGTGAGGAGATTCAGGTGGCCCCTTTCTCGGGTAGGGTGTCGGCCCCCTGACCCAACCCATCAAGGAGCACCGCCCGTGGCAAATCGCCGAGCCCCTCGCCCGCCTCCAGGCGCCACGCTCACCGCTCCGGACACCGCCGCCATGGCCTCCGCGGTGAGGGACTTCCTGCGCGCCGCGGGCCTGCCGCTCTCGGATGCGAACCTCGTGGACACGCCCGAGCGCGTCGCCGAGGCCTGGGTGAGCGAGTTCCTCGACGGCTACGCGCGCACCCCCGAGGAGGCGCTCGGGGAGAGCTTCCCGGCGCCGCCGAACTCCTCGGGCGAGCTGGTGGTGGTGACGGATCTGCGCTTCCACTCGATGTGCCCGCATCACCTGCTGCCCTACGAGGGCCGCGCGCACGTGGCCTACGTGCCCGGCAAGCAGGTGGTGGGCTTCGGGAGGCTCTCGGCGCTGGTGGACTGCTTCGCCCACCGGCTCATCCTCCAGGAGGAGCTGGCTCGGCAGGTGGCGGGCTCGCTCGCTCGGGTGCTGAACAGCCCCGCCACGGCGTGCATCATCGAGGCGAGGCAGGCGTGCCTGCGCCTCCGGGGAGACAAGCAGCGCGACGCCGTCACACACGTGGAGGCCTACGAGGGGCGGCTCCGGAAGGATGGAGCCTTGCGCCGCGAGCTGTGGACGCGGCTGGGGATGCAGCGATGAGCATGCCGTCGGAGAAGACCTTCCCGCGCGTGGAGCCCGAGCGCCTCGAGCGCGCCTGGACCGCGCTGATGGAAGTGCTCTCCCCCGCGCAGGTGCGCCGCGACGAGGACACCCGCGCCCAATATTCCCGCGACGAGTCCGACAGCGGCATCTACCCGCCGGACATCATCGTCTTCCCGGAGAACACGGCGCAGGTCTCGGCGGTCTTCAAGACGTGCCAGGCGCTCGGAGTGCCGTTCACTCCATGCGGAGCGCGCAGCGGCAAGAGCGGTGGTTCGCTGCCCCTGCGAGGGGGCGTGGCGGTGAGCCTGGAGCGCATGAACCGCATTCGCTCCGTCTCCGTGGAGGATCTCACCGCCGTGGTGGAGCCCGGGGTCATCACCGGCGAGCTCATGAAGGCAGTGGAGGCCGTGGGCCTGTTCTACCCACCGGATCCCAACTCGTGGGAGTTCTGCACCATGGGCGGCAACATCGCCGAGAACGCGGGCGGCCCCCGAGCGCTCAAGTACGGCGTCACCCGCGACTACGTCATCGGCCTGGAGTGGGTGCTGCCCAGCGGCGAGGTCCTCCGGGTCGGCCGGCGCACCATCAAGGGCGTGGCGGGCTACGATCTCGTGGGCCTCTTCGTGGGCTCCGAGGGCACGCTCGGCGTGGCCACGGAGATCACCGTCCAGCTCATCCCCAAGCCCAAGCACGTGATGACGGCGCTCGTCATCTTCGACTCGGTGTTCACCGCGGCGCGTGCGGTCACCGCCGTGCTCGCCTCGGGCATCCTGCCGCGGACCCTGGAGCTCATCGACGATGTGGCCCTGCGCGCCGTGGACGGCCGGGGCTTCCACTTCCCACCGGGCTCGGGCTCCGCCGTCATCATCGAGGTGGACGGCAACGTGGAGGACGGCCTGCTGACCGAGCTGGCTCAGGCCGGAGAGATCTGCGAGCGCCAGGGAGCCACCCAGACGCTCGTCGCCCAGAACGAGGAGCAGCGCGAGAAGCTCTGGGCCGCCCGGCGCGGCGTGTCCCCGGCCTTACGCGCGCTCAAGCCTCACAAGATCTCCGAGGACATCGCCGTCCCCCGCTCGCGTATTCCCGAGATCATCGAGAAGCTCAAGGCCATGGGCGCCGAGCTGGGGCTCATGGTGGCCACCTACGGCCACGCCGGCGACGGCAACCTCCACGCCAACATCCTCTACGAGGGGCCTCACCAGCGCCCACTCGTGGAGACGGCTATCCGACGCATGCTCGAAATGACGGTGGAGATGGGGGGAACGATCACCGGCGAGCATGGAGTGGGACACGCCAAGCGGGACTACCTGGCCCTGGAGCAGCCCCCCGCGGTGCTCGCACTCCAGCGAAGCCTCAAGTCCTTCTTTGATCCATCAGGGCTGCTCAATCCCGCGAAAATGTTTCCCGATCCCGAGCGTTTCTAAAGACACGGCAGCACGAGGAAACGCGCCGGTCACAACGTCCCACGGTTTCTCAACCGGTGAGAGACACGCGAAGACGTCACGGACCTGTCACCCCCTTAGCAGGCGAAAAATTCCCTGCACTGGAATGAGAAACCCTTTCGCTCGTTGCGCGTCTTAGAGACATGCGGCGCGGGTGGGAGTGACAGCGCGTCGGAGAGGCATCTCGGAACGGAGGTCGGGAATCATGGCCAACACGACGAAGTATGCGGCGGAAGGCCTGTCGCACTACCTGCGTCATCTGGGCGGGCACCAGCAACTGACGCGTGAGCAGGAATACGATCTGGCGAGGCGGGCCCGCAAAGGTGAAGAGGCCGCTCGGCAGACCCTGGCAACTTCCAACCTGGCGTTCGTCGTCGCGGTCGCCAAGAAGTTCGCCAGCCGGGGCGCTCGCCTGGACGATCTCATCCAGGAGGGCAATGTCGGTCTGATGAAGGCGATCGAGCACTTCGATCCCAAGAAGAATGTCCGCTTCGCCACCTACGCCGTCTGGTGGATTCGGGCCTACATCACCCGCTACTTGAAGGACAACCGCAGCCAGGTACGCGGAGGTGAGTCCGAGCGTGGCAGCATGGTGGACTTCTCCCTGGACGCCTCCATCGACGAGGAGGGAGAGACGACGTTCCTGGATCGGCTGGAGGATGGCGGCCCGTCGCCGCAGGAGACCTTCCTGTCGCGCGAGCAGGACGAAGAGGTGCAGGAGGCGCTGGCCAAGGTGCGCAAGCGCATTGGGGATCTGGGGTGGGACATCCTCCAGGAGCGGCTCACCCAGGACAAGCCGCTGACGCTGGAGGAGCTGGGCCAGCGCTGGGGCGTGTCGCGTGAGCGCGTGCGCCAGGTGGAGCTGAAGACGAAGAGCTTCCTCGAGCGGTACCTCTCCGCCTTCAACCAGGACGAGGAGCAGGAGAACGCCGACGGCTTGGCCGCCGACGCGGCTTGACTGCCGGCCTGATCCTTCCGAACTCCTTCCACCCTCGACAGGGCGGTTCCCCGGAGCAGGTTCCGGGGGCCGCCCTTCTTGTTTTCCGGGGGTTGCCCCATGGAGCGGGCCGGGAGGACCCCACCCGACATGTCAGGTCGGGTTGCTGGCCAGCGAGCGCGCGTGTTAACACCGCCGCCCATGCGCCTGATTTTCCTTGCCCTTTCCCTGCTGCTGGCACTCCCTGCCCAAGCGGCGACTCCCGAGCTGCTGGCGTCCCTGGATGCGCTGTTCGCCAAACGAGAGGATGCCGCCGCCAGCAAGGAGCTGGAGGACACGCTCAAGAAGGAGCTGCAGGCGGCTCCGGAGGATTACGAGCTGCTGTGGCGCTCGGCGCGGCTGCTGGTGTGGCAGGCGGATGGCGCCGGCGATGACCGGCTGAAGAAGGTGCTCGGCAGGCAGGCGTGGGACACCTGTGAGAAGGGCGTGAAGGTGGCCCCGCAGCGCGTCGAGTGCCAGTACCTCGCGGCCGCGGGCATCGGCACGTACTCGCAGGCGGTGGGCATCCTCAAGGCGCTCAAGGAGGGCCTGGAGGGCAAGTTCAACGAGCGGCTCGACGCGGCCATCAAGATCGATCCCACCTTCGACAACGGCGCGCCCTGGCTGGCCAAGGGCCGCTACCACTACGAGCTTCCCTGGCCGAAGCGCGATCTGGCCGAGTCCGTGAAGTTGTATGAGAAGGCGATCGAGAAGTTCCCCGGCAACCTGCGCGCTTACCTTTATCTGGCCGAGACGTTGCTGGCGGACGACAAGGCGCAGAAGGCCAAGGAGGCGATCCAGAAGGTGAAGCAGGGCAGCGTGGCGTACGATCCGCCGGAGGGCCGGCGCGTCCAGGAGCGGGCCAAGGCAGTGGAAGCCAAGATTGCGAAGGAGCTGGAATGAGAGCGGAGAGTTCGATGACGGCGCCGGCCCCTGCCGCCGCCGGGGCGGCGACGAAGAACCTGGTCGAGCTGCTGATCCACCGGGCCCAGGAGTCCTCGAAGGTCGCCGTCACCCACAAGAAGGACGGCAAGTGGCAGGAGGTGTCCTGGAGTGAGGTGCTCCAGCAGGTGAAGACGCTGTCCGCGGCGCTGCTGGCGCAGGGCGTGAAGCCCGGAGATCGCGTGGCCATCTTCGCGGGCACCTCGCTGCAGTGGCTGGTGTGCGATCTGGCCATCTCCGCCGCGCAGGCCAGCACCGTGCCCATCTACTCGTCCAACACCCCGGACGAGGTCCGCTACATCCTCAACCACTCGGAGACGACGCTGCTCTTCGTGGACAGCGACGAGAAGGACGCCAAGCAGGCCGGCCGGCTCTCGCGCGTGCGCCAGCGGCTGTCCGAGTGTCCCTCGGTCCAGAAGGTGGTCATCTTCTCGGGCGAGGCCTCCGGGGACCGGGAGATGACGCTGGCGGACCTGTTGGCCAAGGGCCAGGCCGCGGAGCAGGCTCAGGCGAGCACCTTCGAGCAGCGGGCCAGCCAGGTGAAGGCCGATGACGTCTGGGGCTTTGTCTACACCTCGGGCACCACGGGCGATCCCAAGGGAGTGATCCTCACCCACGGCAACTGGGCCTACCACGCCGAGGCGGCGCGGCAGATCGGCCTGATGGAGCCGGGCGACGCGGTGATGTTGTTCCTGCCGCTGGCGCACGTGTTCGCGCAGGTGGTGAAGGCGGCGTGGCTGGGCATGAGCTACCGGCTGATCATCGCCGAGTCGGTGGACAAGCTGATGCCCAACCTGGTGGAGACCCGCCCCTCGGTGCTGCCGGCGGTGCCGCGCGTCTTCGAGAAGGTCTACAACAACGTGGTGTCCAACGGCTCGGCGGCCCCGGGCATCAAGGGCAAGCTGTTCCGCTGGGCCTTCAGGCTCTTCGACGAGTACACCGAGGCGAAGATGCAGGGCCGCGAGTACAGCTCGCTGGGGTTCGCGCTGGCCCAGAAGCTGGTGTTCAGCAAGGTGCGCAAGACGCTGGACGAGAAGCTGGGCGGCAACATGCGCCTGTTCGTCTCGGGCGGCGCGCCGCTGTCGCGCAAGATCGCCTACTTCTTCGATCTGCTCGGCTACAAGGTGCTCGAGGGCTACGGCCTCACGGAGACCTCCGCGCCCTGCAACTGCAACCGGCCGGACAAGATCAAGATCGGCACGGTGGGCCCGCCGCTGCCTGGCACCGAGATCAAGATCGCCCAGGACGGTGAGATCCTCGTGCGCGGCCCGTGCGTGATGAAGGGCTACTACAAGAACCCCACCGCCACCGCCGAGGTCATTGAGCCGGATGGCTGGTTCCACACCGGCGACATCGGCGAGCTGGACGCGGATGGCAGCCTGCGCATCACCGACCGCAAGAAGGACATCATCGTCACCGCGGGCGGCAAGAACGTGGCGCCGCAGAACATCGAGAACACGCTGAAGACGTTCCCGCTGGTCAGCCAGGCCATGATCTACGGCGACAAGCGGCCGTTCCTGGTGGTGCTCATCACCGTGGCCGAGGACTCCGCTCGCAAGCTGCTGAAGGAGAAGGGCGTCGAGGGCATCGCCTACGCCGATCTGGGCAAGCGGCCCGAGATTCGCGCCGCCGTGCAGGAGATCATCGGCAAGGTGAACGAGGAGATGCCGCCCTACAGCACCCTCAAGAAGTTCGAGATCATGGAGCACGACTTCACCCAGGAGAGCGGCGAGCTGACGCCGACGCTCAAGGTGAAGCGCAAGCTCTGCAGCCAGAAGTACGCGGCGACGATCGAGAAGCTGTACGAGGGCAAGAGCGCCGACTGATAGAGGTAACCGCTCGGGTTGAGCCGCTCCGGACGCTGGGAGAGACGGGCTCAACCCGCGCGAACCGCGCTATTCCGATCAGCCGTGACGGCAGGAGAGTGCCCAGCACTAGCAGGAGCGGTAATGGAAGGAGCAGGCCCGCGCAGGCACTGATGAAGGTGCGCCAGGTCATCCGCCGCACTTATGACATTCCGCATGGGAACGACAACGCCCGGCCTCACCTCGGGGCAGCGAGGTGGGTCGGGCGTTCAAGCTTCAGGGGAGAAGAAGGCTCAGCCCTGGTGGCTGGCCGACTTGGCCGAGGCGTTCGAGTCCACCGTGGTGGAGCTGGCGAGCGTCCCGTTCGAGTGCTTCTTCTCCTCGGGCGCCGGATCGGCCTCGTTGAAGCCGCGCTTGAAGTTGCGGATGGCGCTTCCGAGCGACGCCCCCAGCTGCGGCAGCTTCGAGCCGCCAAACAGCAGCAGCAGCACCGCGAAGATCAGCAACAACTCCGGCATCCTTAGACCGCCCATGGACCACTCCTGGAAGTAAGCGCGGGCAGCATACCGGCCCCAGCCGTGGCTCGCCAGTGAGTTAGAGGCCTCTCAGGGTTGAGCGGCTGCTGGAGGAGCGAGTTCTTGGGAAGCTCTCATCGGCAGCGTCAGGAAGAGGGTGGTTCCCCCGGTATCCGTCTCCACGCCGACACTTCCCCCGTGCACCTCCACCTCCTGGCGGGCGAGGTGGAGGCGCAGCGGGTCCTCCAACTTCTTCTCCCGGAAGGCGCGCTCCTGGTGCCGGAACACCAGCGCGGTGTCCTCCTCGGACAGGGGCTGGCCCTCGCGCCGCACCTCGATGCGGACCCCCGAGGCCTCCGGCACGCCGCGCACGTGGATGTACTCGCCCGGCTGCGCCCGGAGCAGGTGGTGCTGCACGAAGGCCTCCACCGCGTGCTGGATGCGGCCCGCGTCCATGTCCACCAGCGGCAGCGGCGCGTGCCCATCCAGCAGCAGCCCCACGCTCGCCGCCTTCGCCGCCACCTGGAAGCGCTCCACGGCGGCGGCGAGCAGGGGCTCGAGCGGTTGCCGCTCGCGCTCGAAGGCGAGCGAGCCCAGCTCCGCGCGGCTGGAGTCGAAGAAGTCCTGCGAGAAGGAGAGCGCCCGGTCCGCGTTGCGCAGGATGGTCTCCAGGCCGCGCTGGGCCTTGGGCTCCAGGGGAATCCGGCCGCTGAGCAGCATGGCCGCATAGGAGCGGATGTTGGCCAGCGCCCCCCTCAAGTCATGCGAGGCCAGCCCCAGGTAGCGCACGCGGTGCCGGGTGGCCTCCTCGGCCTCCTCCCCCAGCGCCCAGGTCCAGAGCAGCCGCGCGCCGTCCTCCAGCAGCGTCTCCCGGGCGCGCACCGCCGTGCCGTGGCGCTCCCAGAGTTCGTCCGTGCCGGGCCGGGGGTGGAAGCCGGCCGCTTCGAGCAGATCGCTCACGGACTCGACGAAGGGGGGGAGCGCCTCCAGGCCCAGGTGCTCGAGCAGCCGCGAGCCGAGCAGCCGAGGAGGCCCCTGCCGTGGTAGGAGGGCGAGCCCAGGGGCTTTCGTGGTATCGCCTGCTTCTTGCTCCCCCTGGCCCATCTCGCCTCCCTCTGACACGACAGATCAGGGGAAAGGGTGGGGAGTGACTGTCGGTTTTGCAACGGGCACCTGTCCGCGCCGAGGCCTCCCCACTTTCTTGCGCCCCAGGTGGCCGAAATTGATGGAGAATCCCCACTGCATTCTCGGGAGAAGACTCTCTGGCTCCGCCCAACACACAGCAGACTGGTTCGACCGTCATCCTGGTCGTCGACGATGACCCGGACATCTTGGAGGCCCTCTCGGAGATCCTCGAGGCTGAAGGCTTCGAGATCCGTCGCGCTCGCAACGGCAAGGAGGCGCTGGAGCGGCTGGAGCCGGATCCGCCGCGGCTGATCCTGCTGGATCTGATGATGCCGGTGATGGACGGCTGGGAGTTCGCTCAGCGCATGCGGCAGAAGCCACCGGCCATCTCCAGCATCCCCGTCATCGTCCTGAGCGCCGATCGCAACGTGGGCAGCAAGGCGCTGGACATCGGCGCGGTGGGGCACCTGGCCAAGCCCTTCGAGCTCAATGATCTGCTCGAGCTGGTGCGCCGCGCGCTCAAGGGTCCGGGCTCGGGTTCTCCTGCGACGGCCCAGGCCACCAAGGAGCCTTCGCGGGCTTGACCTGCCTGGGGGCGGCCACTACGGTCCGCCCCCGTCGTTGATTCATAAATCAAACCTGGAGGGATCATGACGGCGAAGGACATCCTGGAGACGGAGATTCCCGGCGTGCTCAAGCAGAAGCCGGAGCTGGCCAAGGAGATCAACGCGATCATCCACTTCGACATCACCGGCGACAACGGGGGCAAGTGGACGCTGGATCTGACCAAGGGCTCGGAGTGGGTCACCTCGGGCGCCACCGGCACGCCGAAGATGACCATCACGGTGAGCAACGACGACTTCGTGAAGATCCGTGAGAAGAAGCTCAACGCGCAGATGGCCGCCATGCAGGGCAAGCTCAAGTTCAAGCCCATGGACATGGGCCTGGCGATGAAGCTGGCCAAGCTGCTCAGCTAGCCGTCTGTGCTGCTCGTGGCGCCCCCGGCGGGCGCCTCCCACCGCGGCGCGACCTCCCACCGGGGGCCGCGCCGCTGTCGTCTGGAGCCTCTGCCCCCATGAACACGCTGCCGCTTGCCGGGCTCAAGGTGCTGGATCTCTCCCGCCTGTTGCCCGGCCCGTACGCCACGCTCGTCCTCGCGGACCTGGGCGCCACCGTGGACAAGGTGGAGGAGCCCGACGGCGGCGACTACATCCGCCAGATGCCGCCCTTGCGCCAGGACGAGAGCGCGCTCTTCCTCGGGCTCAACCGCAACAAGCGCTCGCTCACGCTCAACCTCAAGACGCCCGAGGGCCGTGATGCCCTCAAGCGCCTGGTGCGCGGCTACGACGTGCTGCTGGAGAGCTTCCGGCCCGGCGTCATGGACAAGCTGGGGCTGGGCGAGGCGGCCCTGCGCGCGGAGAACCCGCGCCTCATCTACTGCGCCATCTCCGGCTACGGGCAGACAGGGCCGGACCGGCTCAAGGCCGGCCATGACATCAACTACGTGGCGCGCGCCGGGGTGCTCGGGTACGGCGGGGCCGCGGGCGGGGCCCCGGCCTTTCCGGGCGTGCAGATCGGCGACATTGGCGGCGGCAGCCTCTTCGCGCTGGTGGGCCTCCTCGCGGCGCTGCACGAGCGCGAGCGCACCGGCCAGGGCCGCTTCGTGGACGTGTCCATGACGGAGGGCTCCATGGCCTTCCTCCACATGCACCTGGCCGCGCGGCTGGCCATGGGCGAACACGGGCAGCCGCTCCAGCGCGGACGCGAGGCGCTCAACGGCGGCTACGCCTGCTACGGCCTCTACCGGACGAAGGACGACCGGTGGCTGTCCGTGGGCTCGCTGGAGCCCAAGTTCTTCTCCGGCCTGTGCGAGCGCCTGGGCCGCATGGACTTGCTCGAGGCGGGGTACGACTTGAGCGGCGGGGCGGAGCGGGTGAAGGCCGAGCTGGCCCGCCTGTTCGCCGAGCAACCCCTGTCCCATTGGCAGCAGGTGCTGGCGGGATCGGATCTGTGCATCGAGCCCGTCCTGGAGGGAGACGAGGTGCTCGCCGATCCACAGCACCGCGCCCGAGGCCTCTTCGTGGAGGCGGAGGATGGGCAGCGAGGACGCAAGGTGACACACCTGCTCACCCCGCTGCGCATGGGCCCGACGCCGCTGCGGCCCCCTCCGGCGCTCGGGCAGCACTCCCGGGAGATCCTATCCGAGGCGGGCTTCTCAACAGAGGACATGGAGCGCCTGGGGTTCTAGTGCCCCTGGGGATGGGGGGGTCATTTCCTCCATAACTCCAAGGGGAGGACTTGTCGGTATTGACCCAAGAGGTGGGACTCTTCTTGGATTTCCCTGAAAAGTAGCGGAAACTACAGTGATGTAGTGGGCGCAGCCGGAGGAGTTCCATGGCCGAGATCGAGGATCTGAAAGACTTCGTTTGCCGGAAATTCTCCGAGAACGTGGGTTTGCGGCCTGAAGATCTGTTTGGGCAGGACTTGTCCCTGGCGGAGGTGATCGCCCGCTCCGAGCGGATCCACAACAGCGTGGATCTGATGGAGGCCTTCGCCAAGTCCTCCAACGCGCTTCGCAAGCAGTACGGCGTCCGGGTGCGGCTGCCGGCGCTCTCGCTGGACACGTCCATCTCCCGCGTCGTCGAGCTGTTCGTCCAGGAGTGCCAGCAAGGGAGGGCGGCATGATCGAGCCCGCGTTGCGTGAGGGCGTGCCCTCGTCCGCCTCCTTCGCCGAAGGCTCGCTCTTCGAGGCCGCTGGGCTCGCGGAGAGCGACACCGGCCCGGCGCCGCGGCACCGGCCCACGGTGGTGAGGGATCTCTACCGGGCCTTCAAGGAGGAGGGCCGCACGCTGGTGGACATCACCTGGGAGCAGCACCGCTTCCACGAGTTCCGGCGCTGGAGCGCCGCGCAGCTGCTGGAGTCCGTGCACCTGGAGCAGCTCAGCCCCCTGGATCGCTCCGTGGTGTGGAGCGCGGGGCGGGCGGAGATGACCGCCAAGCCGAGCGCGGACCGCATGTCCCGCCTGGCCGACGTGGAGTGCCGGCGCTTCCTGGACAAGGATCCGGCGCTGGCCTCCGTCATCCAGTCGCTCGGCACCTGGAGCCGCTACTGGAACGAGGAGGAGTCCCACCACGAGATGGGCTTCACCTGGCTGTCGCGGATGCTGGGCTTCGCGCCGCTCAGTGATGCGGCCGTCATCGACTACCGGAAGATCTTCCCGGATGATGATCTGCTGCGGACGGTGACGATGCTGTCGTTCTCCGAGGGCATCGCCGCGGTCAACTATGGACAGTATGCGCGGCGCGTCGCGGATCCCGGCCTCAAGGCGCTGCTCAAGCACGTGGGGGCGGACGAGGTGCAGCACATGCAGTACTTCATCGCCTTCGCCAAGGCGCTGGTGGACAGCGGGGCCTACCTGGCCAAGGAGTCCTTCGCCGTGGCGCACTTCTTCCTGCGCGAGGGGGGCGAGCTCTACGGCAGCGCGCGAGGCCACGTGGAGTACCGGCCCACGCACACCAACTGGTGGGATCACCTGGAGGACGGGGCCGGCCTGGCCGCGGCGGCGCCCGAGGCGCTCGAGCGCAAGCGGGCGCTCATCCTCCACGCGCTCAAGCGCATTACTGGCATCTCCTGCGTCTCTCCAGAGCAGGTGGAGGACACGTGGATGGATCTGGTGGGGGAGTGAAGGATCGAAGCAGGCCACGCCTGTTCGGGGGCCAAGGGAGCAAGCCGCTCATCCGTCACAAAGAGGATCTGCTGTTGTCAGTGAGGGATGAGGGCCGCGTGGCGCACGCCCGATTTCTGCGCCAGGGGGCGCGAAGGACCCGAGGGGCCAATGTCCAATGAGCTGAGTGCGTATATCCAGAGGAAGTTCTGCGAGAACGTAGGGTTGCCCGAGGAGGAGGTCTTCGTTCCAGACCTGACCCTGGCGGCGATCATCGCTCGCTCCGAGAAGATGACCAACAGCGTGGACCTGATGGAGGCCTTCGCGCGCATCGCCAATGCCCTGCGCAGGGACCATGGCATCCGCATCCGCCTGCCAGCGCTCGCGCTGGACACGCCGATCTCCAAGGTCCTCGAGGTGTTCCTCCAGGAGGTGGAGCGCCAGGGGAGGGCGGCATGAGCACCCCGAACAAGATCCTCCAGGGCGCCGTCCCCCCGCTGGCCGTCCCAGGCCCGCGGGTGGAGCGGCCAGCGCTGGTGGAGGAGCCCGAGGTGCGAGAGGCCGGCAAGCCGGTCATCGTCGCGGACCTCTACCGGGCCTTCACGCAGGAGGGGCGCACGCTGATCGACATCTCCTGGGAGCAGCAGCGGCTGCACGAGTCCCGGCGCTGGAGCGTCATGGAGATGCTGGCCGGGATCAACGTGGAGGCCGTGAGCCCGGCGGATCGGCTGCTGGTGTGGAACGCGGGGCGGGCGGAGCTGACCACCAAGCCCGGCGCGGACCGGCTCGCGCGGCTGTCGGACACCGAGTGCCGCAAGTGGCAGGGGAAGAACCCGGTCGTCGCCTCCATCATGCAGGCGTGCGGCACCTGGAGCCGCTACTGGAACGAGGAGGAGGCGCACCACGAGACCAGCTTCAACCGGCTGGCCACGCTCTTCGGCCAGGAGCGCGTCACCGATGAGACGTTCATCGAGTTCCGGAAGATCTTCCCGGATGACGACATGCTGCGCACGCTCACGCTGCTGGCCATCTCCGAGATCATCGCCGCGGTGAACTACGCCCACTGTGCGCGCGTCATCCCCGAGCCGGGCCTCAAGGAGCTCTTCAAGCAGGTGGGCGCGGACGAGATCCAGCACATGAACTACTTCGTCGCGTTCGCCAAGGCGCTGGTGGACAGCGGGGAGTACGCCCCCAAGGAGTCCTTCGCGGTGGCCCACCTCTTCCTGCGCGAGGGCGGAGAGGTGCACGGCAGCAAGCGCGGGCGGGTGGAGCAGCGCGAGACGCACGTCAACTGGTGGGATCAGCTCGAGTACCGCGAGGGCATGTACTCGCCGGACGCGCTCGACAAGAAGGAGACGCTGATCTTCAACGCGCTCAAGCGCATCACCGGCATCACCGTCTCCTCGGCCCAGGAGGTCGAGGACAAGTGGATGGAGCTGGTGGGGTGCTGATCGGGCTCGGCCACGATCTCCAGGCGCTCCACGAGTTGAAGGAGCTGGAGGGGCTGTGGGAGCCCGGCGTCTTCTTCACCGAGCAGGAGACGCTCCGCTTTCGTGGCAGCCCCTCGCCGGTGGAGAGCCTGGCGGCGGGGTTCTCGTGCAAGGAGGCGCTCTTCAAGGCCTTGCCCCCGGTGGATGGGTGGTTCTGGACCGACGCCGAGCTCCACCATGACGAGCGCCACGCGCCGCGCTTCCGCTTCCACGGGACGCTCCGGGAGCATATGGAGCGTCACGGTTGGGAGGCGCTGCTCTCCATCTCGCACAGCGGCGGCTTCGTCTCGACCGTCGTCATCGTCACGGCCGCGCCGCGCCCTTGAACGTCTCTCTTGTGGGAGTGTCCTGCCTTGCCCTTCGAAGAATCGAATCTCACGCTTCGGGTACGGCCCAATGATCTGGACAGCCTGGGCCATGTGAACAACGCCACGGCCCTGGAGTACCTGGAGGCGGGCCGCTGGGCGTGGATGGAGCAGAACTCGCTGCGCAAGTCGGCGGACGTCATCGCCGTCACCCTGCGCGTCGAGGTGGACTACCGCAAGGAGATCGCCTTTCAAGAGGTGGTGGTCCGCACGCGCCTGGAGGAGCCGCTGGCGGAGGAGCTGGAGGAAGAGGAGGCGATGCACTACCGGGTGCGCTTCCACCAGCAGGTGCTCGTGGACTCGGGGCAGACCGTCGCGGTGGACGCCAAGGTGCAGGCGGCCTTCATCCACGCGAAGGATCGCTCCCTGCGCACGGTCCAGGACTTCCTCGCCAGTGCTCGCCGGTCCGCTTCCTGAGGAGAGCTTTCGCCATGTCCCAGTCCATGCCTGTCAGCCCCGCATCTTCCTCCTCCAGCGCCGAGCCCTCCCCGCTCCTGGTCCGCGAGGAGTGGTGGGTCCCTACCAGCGGAGGGCACCAGCTCCACGTGACGCAGGTCCGCTCCCAGGCCGCCAGCGCGAACGGGCCGGGGATCCTGTGCCTGCACGGGCTGTTCTCCGATGGGCGCTTCTTCCTGGGCTCGAATGGCGAGGGGCCGGCGCGCTACTTCATCGATCAGGGCTGCACGGTGTACCTGGCGGAGCTGCGCGGCCATGGGGCCAGCCGGTGGCCCGAGCAGCGGGCGTGGGACTGGAGCTTCGACACGTACGCCCAGCACGACATCCCGGATCTGGTGCGCGGCGTGCGGGCCCGGCACACCGGGCCACTGTTCCTCCTGGCGCACAGCATGGCGGGCTACGCGGCGCTCGCCGGGCTGGGGATCCACTCCGACGCCCAGCGGATGCTGAGCGGGGTGTGCATGCTGTCCTCGGCCGTGAATGACTACAGCGATGGCGGGCTGAAGAAGGCGGTGATGGTCCGCTTCTCCAGCCTGGTGGCGGGGCTGCTCGGGCGCTTCCCCGCCAAGGCGCTCAAGCAGGGCCCGGCGGACGAGCCCGCCGCGCTCATGCGCCAGTTCGCCGAGTGGGCCGCCTCGGGAGCGTTTCGCAGCGTCGATGGCGCCACGGACTACTGGCAGGTTTTGGATCAGGTGAAGATTCCCGTGTTCTCCGGGGTGGGGGAGGCGGACGTGTTCCATGCCTCTCCGCGCCGCGCCGAGAAGCTCATGGGGAAGCTAGGCAGCGCGGACAAGACCTTCATCATCTGCGGGCGCTCGCATGGCTTCGCGAGCGACTTCGGCCACTTCGACATCCTTCGCGGGAGCCGCGCCCAGAAAGAGGTCCTCCCGCGAGTCCATGAGTGGATGCGCGCCCACGCGGTGGAGGCGTGAGCCAGAGAGGAGCGGCGACGATGCTCGACATCATCCAGAAGCTGGGAGAGATGGAAGCTCGGCGGGGCCTGCACTTGTGCGAGGACTTCATCAGCCCGCCCACGCTCGTGCCCTATGCGGAGTTTCCAGCCCGGGTGACCGCGTGCGCGGAGCACTTCCGGGCCCAGGGCATCCAGCGGGGCGAGCACTTCCTGTTGCCGTTTGAGACCTCCGAGGCGGTGTTCTTCTCCTTCTTCGGGTTGATGGAGGTGGGGGCGATCCCGCTCTCGGTGAAGCCGTACATCCTCAGCACGCCCAAGCAGGGCTACCGCGAGTTCCTGGGGCGGATCGCCGAGCGGTACGGGGTGCAGCGGATCCTCGACGCGCCGAGCCTGAGCGGCCTGGAGCTGCCGCTGCGTCGCGTGCCGCTGCCGCCCGCGGGGGCGAAGGTGGCGGGCGCGCGGCTGCGAGAGGTGGATCCGGAGGAGCTGGCCTTCGTGCAGTTCTCGTCCGGATCGACGTCGTTCCCCAAGGGAGTGCCCATCACCCAGCGGAACCTGCTCGCCAACGTGCGGATGATCATCCAGAACGACGCGCGGACGGAGGAGGATCGCGGGGTGAGTTGGCTGCCGCTCTACCACGACATGGGGCTGATCGGCCTGCTGACCTGCGTGTGCGCGGGCATCGATGTCTACCTCACCCAGCCCGCCAGCTTTCTCCTGGACCCGCTGGGCTGGCTGGAGTGCATGTCCGAGCGCCGCGCCACCCTGGCTGTCATCCCCAACTTCGCGATCGACTACACGCTGAAGACGTTGCGCGAGCTGGAGCCCAAGGATCTCGAGCGGCTGGATCTGTCCGCGCTGCGCAATGTCTACCTGGGCAGCGAGCCCATCAACATCCCGAACCTGGACCAGTTCACCGACCTTCTCAAGCCGCGAGGGCTGAGGCGCGAGGCGATCAAGCCCTGCTATGGCATGGCCGAGGCGGTGCTGATGGTCGCCTGCGTGGGCCGTGACGAGGGCTGGCGGGTGGCCACCGCGCCCAACGGCCAGCCGGCGATCTCGGTCGGGAGGCTGCTGAGCGAGTTCGAGGTGCGGCTGCGCACCGAGGATGGCCGCGTCTGCGGCGACCGGGAGCTGGGCGAGATCGAGCTCAAGGGTGGCAGCCTCGCGGCCTCGTACTACGTGGACGAGCGCCCGCTGCGGAACGAGGACGGCTATTACGCCACCGGAGATCTGGGCTTCCTCCAGGACGGGGAGCTGTTCATCACCGGCCGCATCAGCGATCGGATCAAGATCAACGGGCAGAGCTACTTCTCCAGCGACTTCGAGCAGGCCATCGAGCGGCTCCCGTTCATCCGCGCGGGCAGGTCGGCGGTCATCCAGGCGGATGGGCGCGTGGTGGTGCTCGCCGAGGTCAGCCACCCGTCGGTGCTGGAGCGGCGCGCCCAGAGCCAGCGTCAGGTGAGCCAGAAGATCCTGGAGGCGATGGGCGTCTCGGTGATGCAGGAGGACGTGCTGTTCATCCGCTACGGCCAGCTCCTGAAGACGAGCAGCGGCAAGCTCCGGCGCCGCGAGCTCACCGAGGCGTATCAGCAGGGGCGGATCCGCGTCGCCACGCCGATGGAGCTGCGCGCGGACCTGTTGCGGATGCGCGCCCAGCGGCTCTTCTATGGATCGATCATGGCGGCTCGGAAGCACAGCGCCCAGTGGCTCCAGTCCGGGCGCGAGGTGCTCCGGTCGGTGGTCGGCGGCTCGAAGCGCGGCTGACTCTTCCGCAGCGGCCGCTGGGGTTTACTTCCACGCATCGAGCCCGTGGGCCGCGTGGCACGCATCGCCCACGAGGTCCAGGTAGAGCTGGGGCTGCTGCTGGGCGATCGTCTCGATGTCGCGGAAGGCTCCCGCCTCGTCGAGCCGGCGCACCGTGGCCTCCAGGAGCTGGTGCGCCCGAGTCACCGCCTGTTGCTGCCGGGGCGTGGGGCTCCAGCCGTTCTCCTGCCGGTACCTCCCGAGCGTCTCCAGGAAGTGGCCGTAGAACTTGAGCGACTGGGAGAGCAGCGCGAGCCGGTACTGTGGCGCGTCCGCGAGCGCGGTCTCGTACTGGCGCGCCTCCGAGCCCAGCCGGTAGATCAGCACGTCCACCTGCGTGTCCAGGCGCTCGCCCCAGGCCTTGCGTACGGCCGGGTGGCGGGCCCAGCTCGCCACGGCCTGGAAGAAGTGCAGGCCCCCGCACGGATGCGTGTAGATGCCCTGCTTCTGCTTGGGCACCTGCGGCAGTCCGGCCTTCATGCCGGCGGCCAGGCTCGTGTTCGCGCTCTCCAGGGTGGCGAGCGCCTCGTCCATCACCGCATCGAAGCGCACCGTCTCTCCCGCGCCGTTCCGGAAGGTCGCTCCGGGAGCGAGCACATGGCCCAGCGCATCCAGCGCCCAGGCCCCCTCCGGCGATTGGGCCAGCTCCGGCCGGAAGTCCCGCTGGAGATCCTCCACCATCGCGCCCAGCGTCACCGGCCCCCAAGCAGCTTGGAACTTCCGGCTCAGCGGAAAGCCCGCCAGCACCAGCGTCTTCACCTGGAGCGCGGGGTGCGGCTCCACGGGCGTGCCGTCTGGAGTGAAGGGCTCGAAGTACAGCCCCCGTCCCCCGGCCGCCTCGTCCCGGCGCAGGAAGTCCGAGACGATGACCTCCGCGGCCAGCCTTCCGTCACGGGCGCGGAAGCCTCGCCCTTCCAGCGTGAGGCCGTGCGCCAGCGCCCAGGGGTTGTGAGGATTGGCACCTTGCGTGCGGCACAGCGCTCGAAGCGGCTCGGCGGTGGAGGAGGAAACAGCCGGTGTGGCGGTGACAAGGCCGAGGAGCAGGAGGGACGCTGGCAGGAGCATGGTGGGGCAGGGCAGGGTGCTTGTTCACGCGCGAGTCGCCTGCTATTGACTGGCGAATCAATCTTCTCGAGGAGCGACCATGGTCAACCCCTTCACCGAAGAGCATGAGGCCTTTCGCAAGAGCGTGCGAGCCTGGGTCGAGAAGGAGCTGACGCCCCACGCGCTGGAGTGGGACCGGGCGGGCATCTTCCCGCGCGAGGTCTTCAAGAAGGCGGGCGAGCTCGGCTTCCTCGGCATCAACCACGATCCGAAGTACGGCGGCAGCGGCCTGGACTACTGGTTCGTCACCGCGTTCTGCGAGGAGCTCTCCCGCAGCCAGAATGCTGGCGTGAACATGGCCCTGCTCGTCCAGAGCCAGATGGCCACCCCGATCATCAACGAGATCGGCACGGATGAGCAGAAGCGCGAGTTCCTCGAGCCCGCGCTCAAGGGCGAGAAGATCGCCGCCCTGGGCGTGAGCGAGCCCGGCGCCGGCTCGGACGTGGCCAACATGAAGACCACGGCGCGCATCGACGGCGATGACTACGTCATCAACGGCTCGAAGATGTGGATCACCAACGGCACCCGCGCGGACTTCATCACGCTCGGGGTGCGCACGGGCGAGGCCGGCTACGGCGGCATCTCCCTGGTGACGTTCCCCACGGACGTGAAGGGCTTCTCGGTGTCGAAGAAGCTCGACAAGGTGGGCAACCTCGCCTCGGACACGGCCATCCTCTTCTTCGAGGACTGCCGGATTCCGCGCCGCTACGTGCTGGGCGCGGAGAACGAGGGCTTCTACAGCATCATGACCAACTTCCAGGGCGAGCGCCTGGTGGGAGCGCTCACCGCGGTGGCGGGCATGGAGCGCATGGTCGAGGACGCCATCCGTTACGGCAACGAGCGCGAGGCCTTCGGCAAGCCGCTGATGAAGTTCCAGGTGTGGCGCCACAAGTTCGTCGAGCACCTCACCGCCATCGAGGCGGCCAAGCGGCTGACGTACCACGCGGTGGCGCTGTTCGATCAGAAGGAGGATCCGGTGAAGGAGATCTCCATGGCGAAGCTGTTCGCCGGAGATCTGGCGCAGAAGGTGGCCTACGACTGCCAGCAATTCTTCGGCGGCATGGGCTACATCGAGGAGACGCCGGTGGCGCGAGCCTGGCGCGACATCCGCCTCATCACCATCGGCGGCGGCACCTCGGAGATCATGAAGGAGATCATCTCCAAGCTGTACGGCTTCTGAGCACGCACGCGGCTTGGAGAAGGGCTCTCCCCCTTGTCTATTGTTGTTTGTTGTTGATACGAGCAACAGCCCTGTAGTAAAGATTCGCATGCGCTGCTTCTGAGGGGGGAAGGCAGTGTTCGATGGCTCCGCAAATACTTTCCTCTTGGACGCGGCTCGCCACGAAGGCCGGCTGTTCAAACCTCCCCCTCGTCACGACTCACATCACCGCAGTCAGGAGAGGGGAAGCCATGAAGAGAGTCACGGGGACACCTGTTCCAGCAACTCGCACCGCCCACCCACGCATGCGTGTGCTCAGCCCGCGAATTGTCTGCGTCACCACTGTACTCGTCAGCCTCGCGGCGCTAGCGCAAGCCTCGACGATTGACTTCACGACCGCGTCGAGTTCGTACGTCTATCAGGGCACGGAGACTCGGGATACGCTTGTAACCCGTATCACCAACTCCTCGATCTACTGCAAGGAGGCGCTCAGCGCGGCGGTGCTCTTTGGCGGCGCGGCGACCCCTTGTGGTTCAGCTGGTAACTCCAACCACGGCTACTACCTCGACGTGCACTTTCGGGTGCCGGCGGCGAAGGCTGGTGCCTGGAGCTTCCGTCTCGGGCCCGACTTCGGCAATGGAGGGGCCATCTTCGTCGACGGCGTCAAGCTGGCAAGTGCCAACTACGATGTCTGGTGGGCCTACGACTGGAACTCGGGCGCCGTCATGTACGTCAACAACGTGGCGCTGGCCACGGGGGCCCATCGCGTGGAGGTGACTGGGTTCGAGAACTGCTGCGCAGGGGCGATGACGCTGCAGTACAGGGTCGGCAATGGCCCCTGGATGGATGTGAGCATCGACAGCCTCACGCCACCGCCGGACGCGGACGGTGACGGTGTGCCGGATGTCAACGACAATTGCCCCGCGGTTGCCAACCCGGACCAGGCGAATGCCGACGGCGATGCACTGGGTGACGCTTGTGATGCCTGCCCGGCCGATGCCAACAACGACGCCGACGCGGATGGGATCTGCGGCAACGGGGACAACTGCCCCGCCCAGGCGAACCCAGGCCAGGAGGATGAGGATGGAGACGGAAGGGGCGATGCGTGTGACGCCGTCTGCACTGATCCGGGGTCGCTGACGCTGGTGCTCCACGGCAACAGCGAGATGACGCTGGAATGTGGCTTGAGCACCTGGACGGATCCCGGCGCCGAGGCGTGGGACGTGGGATGCGTCCCCGTGACAGTGCACAAGTACAACTCCGGGGATGATGATGGGGACGGAGTGCCGGGCGCTCAGGATCCGGATGACTACGGGCCAGGCCCTGCTACGAACGCCGAGGGCACTTACTCGGTGCAGTACATCGCTTGGAACGCGACGGGGACGACCGTGAGCGCCATCCGCTCGGTGACGGTCAATGATTCCACCCCGCCGACGCTTAAGCTCAAGGGCTCCGTGCTGATGACCCACATGTGCGGCAGCCAGTGGGTGGATCCGGGCGTCGAGGCGGTGGACGCGTGCTACGGAGACATATCGCCCACAGTGCGAGTGACGGGCTACGTGAACGGGTGGGTTGCAGGCACGTACTCGTTGCTCTACGAGGTAACGGATAGCGGTGGGAACAGCGCTCCGCCCGTGACGCGCACCGTGAACGTGGTCAACTGCCCCTGGTAGGCGTCGGGCCGTTCTGTCTCCAGGCCTTCGCGAGGGAACTCTTTGGGCACCCTCGCGGAGGCAGAGGACAGCGCCTGAGTCCGAAAACTGGGGCTGGAAACAGTTGAGCTTCCAGCAGCTTCCGGCCTCGGTTGGCGCTCACTTCTTGCGGAACAGGGCCTCCGCCGCGGAGAGCATCTGATCCTTGCTCTCCTTCGCGTGCAGGCCGCCCTCGCCGATCTGGAACAGCTCGCAGAAGTTCGCCGAGTCCTTGTCACTCGGCACCTCGGCGAAGGGCTCCTTGCACTCC
This sequence comes from Hyalangium sp., assembly GCF_045802625.1. Classification (NCBI taxonomy): domain Bacteria; kingdom Pseudomonadati; phylum Myxococcota; class Myxococcia; order Myxococcales; family Archangiaceae; genus Hyalangium; species Hyalangium sp. The sequence continues at coordinate 27,569 of NZ_JBJMQP010000041.1, forward strand.
TTGGCCACGGTGGGATCGAAGTGCCGGCAGTTGCGGCACGAGCGCAGCTCCTCGCCGCAGTGCGGACACGTGTCGCGCCGTCCCACCTGGTTCCCGACGATCTCGAGCCGCTTTCCGCAGTGCGCGCAGCCGGTCATGGCTCCTCCCCTGTGAGGGCGCCATCTTGCCAGGGCCCGGCGGTGAGGAGCGAGCGGCGAGCGCTCAGCGGTGCGGCGTGGCCACGAGCGGCGACGCGGACTCCGAGGAGGCGGGCGCCGAGGCCGCGAGCAGCTCGGGCGGCGCCTCGGTGGCCGCATCGTCCAGCTGCGAGTCCAGCCGCTTCAACAGGTAGAGCATGTACGCCACCAGCGCGGCGAGCGCCCCCGCCATCAGCCCGAGCATCTGCCCGCGCTGCCACAGGCTGGCCCGCTCCAGCACCGCGCGACGCTCGGCGAAGGTCTTGAACTGCGCGTCCGCCACGGAGTTGTCCAGGCGCTCGGCGTACTCGATGGCCTGGGCGTTGCCGCGCTCCATCAGCCAGCGCGCCTCCGAGTCCAACGCCGCCTTGCGCGTGTAGCAGAACCCGGCACCGCCCATGCACAGCAGGGAGACGCAGACGGCTGCCACCACGCTACGGGAACCCATGGACCCTCCAATGCGCCCAACGCGCGGGCTATGCTACACCCGCAGCCGCCCTACACTTCCCCGAGGACAGTCCGGAATGGTAGGGACGCCCCCTGCCATGGGCAAGCCCTACCGTCCGAAAGACCACTACTTCCAGAAAGCCAAGCAAGAGGGGCTCCGGGCCCGCTCGGCCTTCAAGGTGGACGAGATCCTCAAGCGCTTCCCGGTGGTGAGGAAAGGTGGGACGGTGCTGGATCTGGGCGCGGCGCCCGGGGGCTTTCTGCAGATCCTCGCGGACAGCGTGGGGCCGAGCGGGCGGGTGATTGGGGTGGACATCGTCGCCATCCGGCCGTTCACGCAGAAGCACGTGACGACGGCGGTGCTGGACGTGCTGGCGGAGGACTTCGACGCGAAGCTGCTCGCGCTGTACGAGGGCCCGTTCGACGCGGTGATCTCGGACATGGCGCCGAAGACGAGCGGCATCAAGGCCACGGACGAGGCGCGCAGCCTGCGGCTCGCGGGCAAGGCGCTGGAGGTGGCGGTGGCGCGAGGCCGGCCGGGCTCGAACTTCGTGGCCAAGCTCTTCATGGGCGGAGACTTCGAGGAGTTCCGCGCGCAGCTGCGCTCGCACTACGAGGACGTGAAGGTGGTGCGCCCCGAGGCCACCCGGGGCGCGAGCATGGAGGTGTACCTGGTGGGGCTGCGCCTGAAGGCCGCCGCGCCCTGAGCGCCCGTCACCCCTGCTGGGTGGCGGTTCATGACGCGGGGGAGGGGTGCATTGAAAGTGTCTCGTGAGCTACAGGCCCTTGCGTAGAGTGCCCCCATGGCAACGCTCCATCGGCTGCTGGCTCTCAGCGTCCCGCTGCTCCTCCTCGCCGCGCTGACGGCTTCCGGGCCTGCGCTCGCCCAGGGCAAGGCGCCTCCTTCGTGGAAGGAGATCGATCAGCTCGTCGAGGAACAGAAGGTGGAGGCCGCCGCGCAGGGCGCCGAGTCGCGGCTCGCCCAGGCCAAGGCGAAGGGGGATGAGGACGAGTGGGCCCGGGCGCTCATCCGCACGGTGCAGCTGCGAATCGGTCTCCACGGATACGAGACGGCCGTGCGCTTCCTGAGCGATCAGCCGTGGCCCAAGGGGCTGCTGCCGCGCACGGCGGTGGAGCTCTTCTATGCCCAGGCCCTCGTCTCGTACACGCGGGCGTACCGGTGGGAGGTGCTCCAGCGCGAGCGCGTGGTCTCGACGGGACCGATCGATCTCAAGGTCTGGACGCACGAGCAGATCCTCACCGAGGCCCATCGCGCCTTCGCGGAGGTGTGGAAGGAGCGCGAGCGGCTGGGCAGCGCTCCCGTTCAGTCCCTCTCCGAGTACATCGCTCCGAACGCGTACCCGGCTGGCATCCGGAGCACGCTGCGCGATGCGGTGACGTACCTCTGGGTGGGCTTGCTGGCGGACAGCTCGCTGTGGCGGCCGGAGCAGTCGCAGGAGCTCTACCAGCTCGATCTGGGCGTGCTGCTCGCGGGGGCTCCCTCGGTGGACCTGACGGCTCCGGGCGTCCACCCGTTGATGAAGGTGGTGGCCATCCTCGGGGACCTGGAGGGCTGGCACCGGGGCGCCGGTCGGCGTGAGGCGGAGCTGGAGGCCCGGCTCGTGCGCTACGAGCAGCTCCACACCGCCTTCTCGCAGGAGGAGGATCGGACGCGCATCCGCCAGCACCTGGCTACGTTCCTGGAGGGCTTCCGGAACGTGCCCTGGTGGGCCATGGGACAGGGCTTGTTGGCGGAGCAGGAGCGGGAGGCGGACCACCGGGTGCGCGCCCACGAGGTGGCCAAGGCCGGAGCGGCGGCATACCCCAAGAGCCTGGGAGGCCAGCGCTGCGCCTCGGTGGTGAGCGCGCTGGAGGCTCCGTACTACTCGGTGGAGAGCATGAGCTCGGACGGCCCGCAGCGGCGCTCGATCCAGATCTCCCACCGCAACCTGCCAGCCCTCTACTTCCGGGCGTACTCGTTCGATCTCGAGAAGCAGCTCGGCAAGGCGAACGACTATGACCTGCTGCCCGATGGCGAGGAGCTGCGCGGGTTGCTCCGGCAGAAGCCGGCCGCTTCCTGGAGCACGCCGTTGCCGGCGACGCCGGACTTCCAGGAGCACCATACCTTTGTCACCCCGGCGCTCTCGCAGCCCGGTACCTACGTCATCGTCTCCTCCGCGCAGGAGGACTTCCGAGAGGCCAGCAACCAGGTGAACGCCGTGTTCCTGACGGTGACGCCCTATGCCTTGATCGCTCGCGCTGATGACACTCGCCGGATCGAGCTGCGCGTGGTGGAGGGCCAGACCGGCCGCCCTGTTCCGGGTGTCGAGGCCCGCCTCTTCCACATGGACTACCAGCACGGCCACCGAGAGGTGCAGCACGCGCCGACGGACTCCCAGGGAGAGGTGGTGTTCAACCGCCAGCAGGGACAGCGTTATGAGAGCTTCCTCGTCGTCGTCGGGCGGGGGAAGGACTCGCTGCTGCTCCAGAGCCCGCTGTCCTTCTATGAGCGCTCCCGGCAGAGACAGTCCTCGCAGACGCTCGTCTTCACGGACCGGAGCGTCTACCGGCCGCTCCAGAAGATCCTCTGGAAGGTGGTGGCCTTCCAGGGCAGCGCCGAGCAGGCGCGTTACAAGACGCAGCCCAACCTCCCGGTGACGGTCTCGCTTTACGATCCCAACAACCAGGTGGTCGAGAAGCGGGAGGTGCGCACCAACGCCTTCGGCTCGGCCGCGGGCGAGTTCACCATCCCCGTGGGCCGGGTGCTCGGACAGTGGCGCGTCGCCACGCAGCCCTCCGGGGCGGCCCTGGTGCGAGTGGAGGAGTACAAGCGGCCCACGTTCGAGGTCACGCTGAAGGATCCCGATGCTTCGCTGCGGCTCAACCGTCCGGCCACCTTCCGGGGCGAGGCGCGCTACTACTTCGGGCTGCCGGTGGTGAATGGCTCGGTGCGCTGGCGCGTGTACCGCGAGCCGGTGTTCATCGACGAGTGGTTCGGTGGCCGTGGCTTCAGGCCCTCGGGAGGGCGCCAGATCTCGGCCACTGGCACCTCGCCGTTGGCGGCGGATGGCTCCTTCCAGCTCACCTTCACCCCCGAGGCCGATGAGCGCGAGGCGAAGACCCCCTCGCTCACCTGGCGCTACCGCGTGGAGGCGGATGTCACGGACGAGGGCGGGGAGACACGCTCGGCGAACCGGACGTTCCGGCTGGGCTTCGTCGCGGTGGATGCTCGGGTGGAGGTGGACACGGGCTTCTTCGTCGAGGGCACGCCCGCCGAGCTTCGGGTGACTCGCTCCAACCTGGACGGCGTGCCGCAGCCGGGGAAGGGAAGTTGGCGGCTGGTGACGCTCCAGCAGCCGGTGCAGCCGGTGCTCCCCGCCGAGGAGTCCGCGCTCACGCCGCCGCGCGAGCAGCCAGCAGGTGCGGAGGAGCGCATCGTCACGCCCGGCGATCGGCTCCGGCCTCGGTGGGCCGAGCAGGACTCGCCCGAGAGCACGCTGCGCCGCTGGGCGGACGGAGCCGAGCAGGCGAAGGGCTCGGTGGAGCATGACGCCGAGGGCGTGGCACGAGTGAAGCTCCCGGCCCTGAAGCCGGGGGCCTATCGCCTTCAGTACGAGACGGTGGATGCGTTCGGCCAGAAGTTCACCACCGCGCGTGACTTCCTGGTGGCTGGCGCGAGCACGCCCGTCTCGTTGCCCGCGGCGCTGCAGCTCGAGCGGGCCACGGTGAAGGTGGGGGACACGGCGCGAGTGCTCGCGTTCTCCGGCTTCGAGTCGCAGCCGCTCTTCCTGGATGTGTTCCAGGGAGAGAAGCGGCTCCAGCATCGCCAGCTCGCGAGGGGCAAGGATCCCGCGGTCCTCGAGCTGCCCGTGACGGAGGAGCTGCGCGGAGGCTTCACCGTGGTGCTGGTGGCCGTGCGGGACTACCAGCTCCTGCGCTTCGTGCAGCCGGTGTTCGTCCCGTTCGATGACAAGGAGCTGAGCGTCGAGTTCACCTCGTTCCGGGATCGGATGCGGCCGGGAGGAAAGGAGACCTGGCGCGTGACGGTGCGAGGCCCCAAGGGCGCCAAGGTGGAGGCGGGCGCTGCCGAGCTGCTCGCGTATATGTATGACCAGTCGCTGGATCTCTTCGCGCCGCACACGCCGCCTTCGGTGAGCGGGCTCTATCCCGTTCGCATGACGAGCGTGGATCTGCGCTCCTCTCTCAGTGAGGCGTCGAGCCGTTGGATCTACGGGAACGAGCTGGGCCAGGTGCTCGGGTGGACGCCACCCACGGAGGACAGCCTCCTCTTCCTGGAGGACTACGGCCTGGGCGGGCCAGGAGGCCGGGGAGACGATTTCAAGGCGCTCCGCAGGGAATCCGGGTCCGCGAATATGGCGATGGCCGCGAGGCCTCCCAGCGAGGCCCCGCCTCCTCCGCCGCCTCCTGCTCCAACGCCGAAGCCCGAGCCCACGAAACAGTCCCTCGCGGAGGCGGACGCCGCCGGCCGTGGCGCGCAACCTTCTGGAAGCGGACCGGCAGGGCCCGAGGCCGCGCCCCAGGAGCCCCCGCGCTCGAACTTCGCGGAGACGGCCTTCTGGATTCCGCAGCTGCTGACGGGGCCGGACGGCTCGGCGACGCTGGAGTTCACGGTGCCGGACTCGGTGACGGCCTGGAGCGCCTGGGTGCACGCGGTGACGCGGGATCTCAAGGGCGGCTCGGTGCAGCGCACGGCGCGCAGCGTGAAGGAGCTGATGGTGCGCCCCTACGTCCCACGCTTCCTGCGCGAGGGCGACAAGGCGGTGCTGGAGGTGGTGGTCAACAACGCCAGCGAGCAGAGACAGCAGGGCACATTGACGCTCGACATCCTGGACACCGAGACGGAGAAGAGCGTGCTCTCGCGCTTTGGGGTCACGAGCGCCAGCCAGCCGTTCACCGTGGAGCCGGGGAAGGGGGCCTCGCTGCGCTTCGCGCTCTCGACGCCGGCGAAGGTGGGCACCGTGGCCTTCCGAGTCACCGCGCGTGCCGGCAACCTGGGAGACGGAGAGCTGCGTCCGCTGCCCGTGCTTCCGGGCCGCATGCACCTGTCGCAGTCGCGCTTCGTCACGCTGCACGGCAAGGACCGCAAGGAGCTGACCTTCGAGGATCTGCGGCGCAGTGATGATCCGAGCCGCATCAACGAGCAGCTCGTCGTCACGGTGGACGCGCAGCTCTTCTACTCGGTGCTCTCCGCGCTGCCATACCTGGTGGACTACCCCTACGAGTGCACGGAGCAGACGCTCAACCGTTTCGTCTCCACGGGCATCGTCTCCAGCCTCTATGGGCAGTACCCGGCGGTGGCGAAGATGGCGAAGGCGCTGAGCGAGCGCCCCACGCGCCTGGAGACCTGGGACGCGGTGGACCCGAACCGGAAGATGGCGCTGGAGGAGACCCCCTGGCTGCAGGAGGCCAAGGGCGGAGCGGATCCGGGGGCCGGGCTGGTGAAGGTGCTCGATCCGGCGGTGGCGAAGGCGGACCGCGCGGCCTCCCTGGCGAAGCTGCAAAAGGCGCAGACCTCCAGCGGCGGCTTCCCCTGGTGGCCGGGCGGCCCTCCGTCGCCGTTCATGACGCTCTACATCACCCACGGGCTGGCCCGAGCCGCCGAGTACAAGGTGGAGTTCCCCCGGGAGATGACCCAGCGTGCGTGGGGCTACCTGACGCAGCACTTCCGCGAGGAGTACGCCAGCAAGCTGATGAAGGAAGATCGCGGCTGGGAGTTCCTCACCCTCCTCAACTACGTGGCCTCCAGCTACCCGGACGCGAGCTACATGGGCAACGCGCTCACCGCCGCCGAGCGCCAGCGCATCCTCGACTTCAGCTTCAAGCACTGGAAGGAGCACTCGCCGTACCTGAAGGGCTACCTGGCGTTGACGCTCAAGCGCGCGGGCCGGGCGAAGGACGCGGAGTTGGTGTGGGAGAGCGTGATGGACTCGGCGAAGACGAGCCCCGAGCTGGGCACGTACTGGGCGCCCGAGGACCGGAGCTGGCTCTGGTACAACGACACCACCGAGACCCAGGCCTTCGCGCTGCGCACGCTCACGGAGCTCCAGCCGAAGGATCCCCGCCGGGACGGGCTGGTGCAGTGGCTGCTCTTGGACAAGAAGCTCAACCACTGGAAGTCCACGCGGGCCACGGCCGAGGCCCTCTACGCGCTGGTGAAGTACCTGGAGCAGGAGGGGGCGCTTGGGATCCGCGAGGACGCGAAGGTGACGGTGGGAGACAAGACCGTGCAGTTCGTCTTCGAGCCGGACCAGTACACGGGGAAGAAGAACCAGGTGGTGCTCTCCGGGCCGGAGGTGGATCCGGTGAAGAGCAGCACGGTGGTGGTGGAGAAGACGAGCAAGGGGCTCGCGTTCGCCTCGGCCACCTGGCAGTTCTCGACGGAGAAGCTGCCCACGGAGGAGCGCGGGGACTTCTTCCAGGTGTCGCGCCGCTACTTCCTGCGTGAGAGCCAGGGCCGCGAGTCCACCCTGCGCCCGCTGGCGGAAGGGGCGAAGCTCTCGCCGGGAGACGAGGTGGAGGTGCAGCTCTCCCTGCGCACCCAGCACGAGGCCGAGTACGTCCACCTGAGGGATCCCCGCGCCGCGGGGCTGGAGCCGGAGAACGCGGTGTCCCGCCACAAGTGGGATCTGGGCATCGTCTGGTACGAGGAGACGCGGGACTCGGGGACGAACTTCTTCTTCGAGTGGCTGCCCGCCGGCGAGTACACGTTCAAGTACCGGCTGCGGGCGAACATGGCGGGCACGTTCCGGGTGGGGCCCGCCACGGTGCAGTCCATGTACGCGCCTGAGTTCACCGCCTACTCGACGGGCGCGGTGCTCACCGTGGGCAGCGCCCCGTAGCGGCCGTCAGGAGGCCAGGGCCAGACGGGACACCGCGCCAGCGCCACTTGGCCCCATCACCCTCAGTTGTTCTCGTCCTCGCGCTCAGGGGCTAGCGCCGAATGACGCGAGGGCGCCGCGTCGATGCGGCCGTCGTTGGTCGGGTCGACGTTCGGTGCCCAGGCCGAGAGCGTCCCGCTCTCGGTGGCGAAGATGAAGCGGGCGGGACCGGAGGCGTCACCCTCGCCGGGCTTGTGGTGGGGGCCCCGGTGTCCAATCGCGCCGCTTCGTGGGGCGCATCAGGGCACACGGCCAGACGAGCACTGGCCCGCGCTCTCCTTGGCGCTGCCTGGGGCCATGAACCTTCGCCGCTCGCGGGCTCATGTACCTAGGGACACCCTTGCCCGCACGGCGGGCTCGCCCAAGATTTGAATTGGACTGAATCAACCGGGGGGAGGTACGACCATGTTCAAGCGATGGATGATTGTAGGTGCGGTGGCATCAGCACTGGCCTTCACGGGCTGTAGCAACGGGAAGCAGTCAGGCCAGGGCGGATCCGGAACCCAGTCTGGCCAGATGGATCAGTCGGGCGCGGGTGGCTCGGGCTCGAGCTCGGGGGACGTCGGAGCGGGCGGCAGCTCCGGAAGCAGCTCTCAGAGCGACTCGATGCAGGGTGGCGCTGGAGGCTCCGGCACGTCGGGTAGCAGCGTCGGCAGCGGCTCGTCCGGCTCCATGGGGAGCGGCACGGGTGGCACCGGTACGTCGGGCACGTCGGGCACGTCGGGCACGTCGGGCACGTCGGGGAGCAGCGGCTCGTCCGGCTCCATGGGGAGCGGCACGGGGACCACGGGCTCGACTGGCGGCACGGGCTCGAGCGACACGGGCACCACGGGAGGCTCGGGCACCACGGGAGGCTCGGGCATGTCTGGTAGCACTGGGACCACCGGCTCCAGCGGCACGGGCAGCACGACCACGAAGAAGACCGAGAAGAGCAAGAAGAGCAAGGGCGGCTCGACCAGCAGCTCCACGAAGTCGAGCACTGACACTGGGACGAAGTAGCTCGAACGCCGTGAAGGCTTGAAGTCCACTCAGGGCTCGTGGCGCGAGCAAGCCACGAGCCCTGGTTTTCAAGGAAGGGCTACTCCGAGCAGGTGGGGCGATCCGTCGTCGGGTAGAACGTGGCGATGCCGTAGGTGCCGTTGCGCGTGCCGCAGAAGATCTGCCACGAGGTGCCACCCAGCTCCGGCGCCGAGTACACGCCGCCCTCCTTCTTGCCACCGTCACGCGCGCAGCAGCGCACGAACGCCCGCGTCCCGAGCGCCGCGATGCTCACCGCGTCCTGCGTGCGCGAGAACCCGCCAATCTTCTTCACGCCACAGGACCACGGGGCCACGCCGTGGAACGAGATCAGGTACTGGTCGCCGCTGATCGCGTCGCCGCCCCGAGCCGGGCCGTCGTAACAGAGCTTCCCCTCGGACTCGAGCTGCACATAGCGCGCCTGATAGTGCAGGCCACCGATGGGGCCCCTCAGCCAATCGTCTCCGCAGAAGACGTGGGTGAAGGCGTTGCGCGGTCCCGTGCTCACCCAGAGGCCCGTGAGCCACTCGAGGTTGGCCTGCTTCGCGCTGGAGCCGCTGCGCGAACGCCCGGCCATCGTCAGCGCCTTCTGGATGCGCGGGTCGTCATAGTGACTGGAGAAGAAGCGCTGGACCTCTCCCGCGCTCACCGACACGTCCGGCCGCGCGGGGCAGAGCGCGAGGATCTCCCGGTCCACCGCGGACAGGGTAGGGGCCTTGGAGAAGAGGGGCGGCTGGTTGCACGTCGTCGCGCACCCCGAGGCCTGCTTCGCCACGGCGGACACCACCTCCATCTGCTGAGGCTTGTCCGCCTTCACCAGCTCCACGGCGCTCGGAGCGGCCTGGACCGCCGTCTCCTCGGCGCCTTCGCAGAGCACCCACCCCTCGCCCTGGCTGCCTTGCAGCTTGCACCACTTGCGGTCGGGGCCGCCCTTCTTGAGGAGCGGGTAGGAGGTGTCCGGCTCGACGGTGAAGACGACCTTCTTCGAGCCCGGCTGATCCACCGCCTCCACGCGAGTGGAGGAGACGAAAGCCCCCGAGCCGGCCAGAGCGGCCAGGGGCAGGAACAGGGTCAACAGGAGGGCAGGGAGACGCGGCATGGCGCTCGGAGCATACCTTGAGAGCTCTGAAGCCCTGCACCGTGGCGAGGGCTTGCAGGCTTGGACAGCCTCCGGGCGCGCGTATTCACGGCCCTACGACAGCTTCACCTTCGCGGCCTTCAGCTTGCCCACCTGCACCAGGTACTCGCCGGGGCCCAGCTCCGCCTTGGGGTCGGTGATCTTCTCCCCGTCCACGCGCACGCCGCCCTGCGCCATCAGCTTGCGGCCCTCGGTCGCGGACGCGACCAGCTTCGTCTCCGGCAGCACCTTCGTCACCGGCAGCTTGGGCGCCCCGGCCATCGAGATCTCCACGAGCGGCAGGCTCTCCGCGTCCAGCTCCTTCTTCGCGAAGCGCGCCTCGAAGTCCGCCGCGGCCTTCTTCCCCGCCTCCTCGCCCTGGAAGCGCGAGGCGATCTCCTGCGCGAACGCCACCTTCGCCGCCTTCGGGTGCGTCTGCCCGGACTCCACCGCCGCCTTCAGCGCCTGGAGCTCCTTGAGCGGCTTGGACGAGAGCAGCTCGTAGTAGCGCCACATCAGATCGTCCGTGATGCTCATCAGCTTGCCGAAGATCTGATCCGCGGGCTCGTCGATGCCCACGTAGTTGTCCAGGCTCTTGGACATCTTCTCGCCGACGATCTTCCCGTCCACCGCCTTGGCGTCCAGGCCCTCCAGGATGGGGCCCGTCATGATCACCTGCGGCTCCATCCCCTGTTCCTTCATCAACTGCCGGCCCACCAGCAGGTTGAAGAGCTGATCCGTGGCGCCCAGCTCCACGTCCGCCTTCAGCGCCACCGAGTCGTACCCCTGCAGCAGCGGGTACAGGAACTCGTGGAGCGCGATGGAGCGCTGCTCCTTGAAGCGCTTCTTGAAGTCGTCGCGCTCCAGCATGCGCTGCACCGAGTAGCGCGCCGCCAGCCGGATCATCCCCTCGGTGCCCAGCGCGTCGAGCCACTCGGAGTTGAAGCGCACCTGCGTCCGCTGCGCGTCCAGCACCTTGAAGACCTGCTTCTTGTACGTCTCCGCGTTGGCCTTCACCTCCTCGCGCGAGAGGGGAGGCCGCGTCACGTTCTTGCCCGTCGGGTCGCCGATCAGCGCGGTGAAGTCTCCAATCAGGAAGACCACCGTGTGCCCGAACTCCTGGAAGCGCCGCATGCGCGTCAGCAGGAGCGAGTGCCCCAGGTGCAGGTCCGGCCGGTTCGGATCGAACCCCGCCTTGATGATGAGGGGCTTGCCCTCCTTGTACGAGCGCTCGAGCTTCTTCTTCAGCTCCTCGGCCACCTGGAGATCCATGGTGCCTCGGGTCACTTCCTCGAACTGTTCTTCCGGCGTCGCCTTGCGCAGCAGATCCTGGGTCATCGCGCGCGGCACGTTACCCGAATCCGCCCGCGCCGCGAGGCCCTTTGCTCGTCAGGTGACATCCGCTTCGGGAGGAGGGTGCGCACGGCCAGGAGCCTGGCCGCTCCACCCCATCCCCGAAGCGCATGCTCACGTGTCCAGGAAGTCCCAGTCCCGGTAGAGCCCGCGCAGCGACTCGAGCTCCGTGACGACCAGATCCATGTCCACGTCGTCCCCATTCGTGGGCATCACGTCGACGATCTGATCGCTGAACGCCAGGCCGATCCGCCGGCTTCGCGCCGAGGCCGCGCGCAAGGTGGCGTCGTAGTAGCCGCCTCCGCGTCCCAGCCGCTTGCCGTCCCTCGTGAAGCCCAACCCCGGCACCACGAAGAGATCGATCTGGTCCACCGGGATCAGATCCGAGGAGTTGGAGGGCTCGCGCACCCCCAACCGCCCCGGCTCCAGCTCCGCCTCGGACTTGATGGCCCGGAAGGAGAGGATCCGACCATGGACATGGGACAGTGGATAGCAGACGATCTTCTCGTCCTGCAGCGCCGCGATGAGAATGTCCCGCGTGGGGACCTCTCCTCGAATGGGCGCATACAACGCCACCGTCCTCGCCTTCTGGTAGTAGGCCGAAGCCAGGAATCGAGACTGCACCTTCAACCCACGCCCGTCGATAAGGTCAGGCGTCATCGCCTTGCGCTTGGCCGTCAGCTCCTCGCGCAAGGACTGCTTCCGCGCTGCCTCGTCTGCCGCCACCGTCTCGCTCACCGCCGCCACTCCAGAGAAAAAGTCCCCCGCCGCATGGCCGTGTGCCTAGCGTCCATTGAACCCTATAAAAGCCAGGTGGGGACCAAAGTCATGGCTCCGTAGGCTTCCCTCTGCCCCGCGAGGGGGAGGGCTTGCGCATGGCGCCCGAAACGGACCCCGTGATGGACGTATCGGTTCGAATTTCTGCTGGGCATCACGCGCCCCGCAGGGGACAGCCCTTGAACAACTGATAAAAGTCGCTAAGTCCTCAAAGTTGTTGAAGAAACTGCGGAATATCCGAATGAAATGATAAGGAGCCTCACCGGCTAGGTCAAGGTGTCCCTCACGCGTTTACAACGTGGGCACCTGCCCCCTATGATGCGCCGGCCCTATCTCCCGATGGCACCCGTGCCTTTTACAACCGGCCTCGTGCTGGCTTTTTTCCTGGTTCCTGGTCTGGCCGCGGCGGGGTTGCCCCTGTCCGGGAGTTACCGGGCGGACTCGTACGGCACACTGGCGCTGAAGACCGAGGGAGAGCACGTCTCCGGCCGGGTGGTGGAGGGAGGCCCCTGCCACTTCGACGCCCAGCGCGAGGTGCTGGTGGGGGACTTCGAGGGCTCGGTGTTGGTGGCGCGGCTGACGGTGTGCCAGACGGGCTCCATGTGCCCGGCGGAGCAGACCTACCCGGTGCTGGGCTTCTACAACGAGGAGGACAGCACGCTGGTGGCGCATGTGCGCCTGCGCGAGGGCTGCCAGTCCCTGGGCCTGCAGAAGTCCGGGCGGTTCATCCTGGTGCCGCTCAACGCGGCGGGCTCTCCCGCGGAGACGCCGGCCGGAGGCAGCGGCGCGGTGCAGGACCCGCCTGGAAAGCGCGGGGCGCGCAACGTCGAGGCGGCCAAGCAGGCCAGCCAGCGCGGGGATCAGTTCTACAAGGCGCACAAGTGGGACGAGGCGGCCGCCCAGTTCAAGCAGAGCCTGGACTATGACTCGGGGGACTCGAACTGGCCGGCGTACCTGGGGCGGGGCTCCAGCCTGCTGAAGATGAGCCAGGTGAACCTGGCCATCAAGGATCTGGAGAAGGCGCACAGCGCCAACCCGCAGAATGGCTTCATCCTCTACATGCTCGGGTGCGCCTACGCGCAGAAGCGCGACAAGCCCAAGGCGCTGGACTACCTGAAGCGGGCGGTGAGCGCGGGCTACGAGCTGCACGCCGTCGCCGAGCACGATCAGGATCTGACGCACGCGCTGGGGAACGATCCGCAATTCAAGGATCTGGTGAAGAGCTCCCGGGAGAAGAACTCCCGCGGGACGGCAGGCAGCGGAACCTCGAGCCCGTGAGCCCCCCTGTGACGCCGCGGCCGACCCGGGTCTTCGGCAACTATGAGCTCCAGGCCCCGCTGGGCAAGGGAGGCATGGCCGAGGTGTTCCGGGCGCGCGTGCTCGCCGGGCGCTACGAGGGCTGGAACGTGGCCGTCAAACGGCTGCTGCCCTCGCTCACGGGGGATCCGTCCTCCGTGGAGAGCTTCATCCGCGAGGCGGATCTGTCCACCCAGCTGGATCACCCCAACATCGTGAAGGTGTTGGACGTGGGGATCGCCGAGGGGACGTACTACATCGTCATGGAGCTGGTGGACGGGAAGGATCTGGCCCAGATCCTGCGCCGCTGCAAGCAGCGGGGGATTCCCCTGCCGCTGGACTTCGCGGTGTACCTGGGGAAGGTGCTCCTGGAGGCGCTGGCCTACGCGCACACGGCGGTGGACTCGCGCGGCGAGCCGCTGGGGATCGTCCACTGCGATGTGTCCCCGTCCAACCTGTTCATCTCCCGGCTGGGGGAGATCAAGCTGGGCGACTTCGGCGTGGCGCGCGTGTTCGTGGATGGCTCGCGCGAGGGGGGAGAGGTGCTGGGAAAGCCCTACTACCTGTCTCCCGAGTCTCTGCTCGGCAGTGTCACGCCGGAGGCGGATCTGTGGGCCGCCACGGTGGTGCTCTACGAGCTGCTGACGCTGGAGCGCCCCTTCACGGGCAACACGCCGGACGAGGTCTTCTTCAACATCCGGCACCGGCGGTACCGGCCCATCCACGTGCTGCGCCCGGAGGTCCCCGAGCTGTTGGAGGAGGTGATCTTCCGGGGCTTCGCGGCGCGGATCGAGGATCGATTCCCCACGGCGGAGGCGTACGCGCAGGCGCTCACGCCGCACTATGACGAGCTGGTGGGCACGCCGCTGGCCATCGCCGCCGTGGTGCGCGGGCTGTTCGGCACCAGCGAATGAGTCCTGCTGGGTGAGCCGGACAGCTACGCGAGATCCTGCGCCGCGAGGGCCCGCGCACGAGGCACATGGATCCGGAGCGCCGCCACCACGCGCTCCACCTCGGCCTCGGTGGTGTCGGGGCCAAGCGAGAACCGCAGCGAGCCATGCGCCTGTGCGGGCGTGAGCCCCATGGCCAGGAGCACGTGCGAGGGCGTGAGGGTGCCCGAAGCGCAGGCGGCTCCCGAAGAGGCGCAGATGCCCTCCAGATCCAGGGCGATGAGCAGCGCCTCGCCGTCCGCGCCATGGAAGTGGAGGTTGCTGGTGTTGGGCACCCGAGGCGCGCCGCCGCCATTCACGGTGACGTCCGGGATGCTCGCGAGCACCTCGCGCTCGAACATGTCCCGGAGCGCGCCCACGCGAGCGGCGGTGGCCTCCTGGGTGGCCTGCGCCTTCTCCAGCGCCAGGGCGAGCGCCTCGGCATAGGGCACGTTCTGCGTCCCACCACGGCGCCCTGCCTCCTGGTGGCCGGGAGTCAGCCCCTGCACGTCCAAGCCCTTGCGCACCACCAGCACGCCCACGCCCGCGGGGCCGCCGAACTTGTGCGCCGAGAGCGCCAGCAGATCCGCGTCCACCTCGCGCAGGCTCAGCGGCAGCTTCCCCGCCACCTGCACCGCATCCGTGTGGAAGAGGATGCCGCGCTGGCGACAGGCACGAGCCACCTCCGCCGCCGGCTGCACCACGCCCGTCTCGTTGTTGGCCCACATCAAGGAGCAGAGCGCCGTGGCCGGCGTGAGCGCGGCCAGCACTGCCTCGGCTCGAACGCGGCCATCCGGATCAGGCTTCAGCCGGAGCACCTCCGCGCCCTGCTTCTCTAGCTGCGTCAGCGCGGCCAGCACGGCGGGGTGCTCGAGGGTAGAGGTGACGATGCGGCGGCGGCTCGGATCTGGCCGCGCGAGAAACGCCCCCTTGAGCGCCAGCGCGTCCGCCTCGGAGCCAGAGCCGGTGAAGCAGACCTCCTTCGGCTCGCAGCCCAGCACCCGCGCCACCCGGGCCCGCGCCGAGTCCAACCGCCCCCGTGCTTCACGCCCCGCCTGGTGCACGCTGGAGGGATTGCCGAAGCCCCCCTCCGTGAAGGCCCGCGCGAGCGCCTGCGCCACCTCGGGCAGCACCGGCGCGGCCGCGTTGTAGTCCCAGTAGATCACGCGTCCTGCGCGGCCAGCAGGGCCACGGGCTTCTCGTCCGCGACGCCGAACGCATCCAGGAACCGGCCTACCAGCTCGCGCTTGAGCGTCCGGCGCTGATTGGCGCGGCCCGACAGCGGCATCCGCGCGCCCGCCATGCTGCCGTGGCCTCCCGAGGAGCCTCCAAAGTCCGCGCAGATCTCCCGGATCAGCCGGCCCGCGTTCATCCGCCGATCCTTCACTCGCAGGGACACGTAGAGCTGGTTGCGGTACGTCCCATACGCCAGCGACCACTTCATCCCCTCGAGGAACATCATCCGCTCGGCCACCTCCGCCACCATGTCCGGGGAGTAGACCTCCTCCAGATCGGTGACGATGGCGGTGCCGTACACCTTCGCCTTCTCGATGGCCGTGTGGTGGAGCTGGAAGTAGCGCGCCGGCAGCTCCGGGTGCTCGATCTGCCCCAGCAGCTGCTTGTCACAGCGCGGGAAGAGCCACAGGTAGCTGTCCACGTCCGTCTGGGTCGTCTCCCGGCCCAGATCCCGCGTGTCCGCCTTGATCCCGTAGAACAGCGCGGTGGCCACCTCCACCGAGGGCTCCAGCCGCGCCGCGCGCAGGTACTCCACCACCATCGTCGAGGTGGCGCCAAAGTCTCCGCCCACGTCCGCGAACGGCGCCTGCAGGCTCTCCTCGCGGACCGGGTGGTGATCAATCACGATGTCCGCCCGCAGCCGCGCCGGCAGCGAGTGGTTGCCCACCGGCGGCTGTGTGTCCACCAGGCCGAAGAGATCGTACGTGTCGAAGTCGATCTGCGAGACGTGCGACACCGGCAGCCGCAGCACCCGCACGAAGGCGATGTTCTCCGCGCGCCCGATGATCCCACCGTAGCCCACCCGGGCCTCCATGCCCGCCCGGCGCTCCAGGATGTGAGCGAGCGTGACCCCGGCCGCGATGGAGTCCGGATCCGGGTTGTCGTGGGTGAGGATGAGCGCCCGCTTCCTTCCCCGGGCCACGCGCAGCAATCGCTCCAGCTTGTCCCGGGCCGGGAGCTGGGCGATCCGCGGTGTCGGGGGTTCCGCTCCCTCTCCGGCAGTTGCGGAGCGGCGGGTGTTGGCGGACGGTGTGCCTGGCATGGGTTCTCTTCTTTTACCGTCTCTGGCGTAGGGATTCGAGAAGCCGGATGGCTTCTCCATAACGCTCGGGAAACGGCGTCTCCAGTACCCCAATGGTGTTGACGAACCGCGGATCATTCACGAGGCACCGGAAGGCCATTCGCCCGATTGTCCCCTTGCCCACCTCTTCATGCCGGTCCACCCGGCAGCCCAGCGGCTTCTTGCAGTCGTTGAGGTGGAAGCAGCGTACCCGCTCCAGGCCCACGGTGGCGTCGCATTCGGCCATCACCGCCTCGTAGCCGTGCTCGGTGGACAAGTCGTACCCCGCGGCGAACAGGTGGCACGTGTCCAGGCACACGCCCACCCGATCCTCGCGCTCCACCTGGGAGAGGATCTCCGCCAGGTGCCAGAAGCGCCAGCCCAGGCAATTGCCTTGGCCCGCGGTGATCTCCAGGCACACGCGCGAGCGGAAGCGCGGCGTGCGGCGGTGCACCTCGTTCAGCGCCTGCGCCACGAGCTTCAGCCCGCGCCGCTCGTCCGGGTGCGCGCCCGGGTGGATGACGAGGCAGGACACGCCCAGGCGCTCGCACCGGGTGAGCTCCTCCGTCACGCACGCCACCGAGCGCTCGCGCAGCGCCGCATCCTCCGAGCCGAGGTTCACCAGGTAGCTGCCATGAGCGATGGAGGGCAGGCCCGTGCGCCGGGCCTCTTTGCGGAAGGCGCGGCGCTCGGGATCCGCGAGAGCCGGCGCCTTCCAGCAGCGCGCGCTCTTGGTGAAGAGCTGCAGGCTGCGGGCCCCGTGCTCCTCGGCGCGAGCGAACGCCTGGCTCACCCCTCCCGCGATGGATTCGTGAGCCCCGATGAGCACGGCCGCGCTAGTTGATGGCCTTGTAGCGCCGGTTCAGGTCCTTGAAGTACTTCACGCCGTTGTCGAGCGAGTTCTCGATGGCGTCCATCAGCAGCGTGCGGAAGCCCGCCACGGGGCCGCGGAAGGACTCGTAGTACTTCTGTCGATCGATCGAGTGGATGACCGCCGGCATGTAGCCGTTGCGCAGGAGAATGAGGTTCGTGCACATCCTCCCCACCTTCCCGCTGTGCTCGGTGAAGGGGAAGATCTGCAGGAACATGTGCTGCACGGTGGCCGCCTGCTTGATCGGGTGGAACTCGCGGAACTCGGCGCTCGCGGTGTAGTCCACCAGCTTCTCCAGCGCGGGCTGGATCTTCGCGGGCTGGGAGATGTCGTGGAAGTAGGTGCGGTGCAGCGGCATGTCCTTGCGGAAGCCCGCGCGCTCGCGCTCCTTGGCCAGCTCCTTCTCAGTGCGCTCGCGCCGCTCGGTGGCCGCGCGGGCCGCCATCGCCTCGGGCGTGTTGCCGATGAACAGATCATGCATCCGCTTGATCTGCGTCAGCGTGATCTGCGCGTTCTTCTTGCTGGCGTTGGCCTCCTCGCGGATGTAGTCGCAGACGGCCTTGTGCTGACGCACCTCCAGCACCACCGGCATCATGGAGGCCTCGGCGGGCACCCGGCCTGGGTAGAGCGCCGCGGTCAACTCCTGCTGCGTGTACACGACGCCCTCGAGCGCGGCGTCGTGGTAGATCCACGACATCTCGAACCGATCGAGGAAGTCGCGCGCCTTCTCCTTGAAGATGTCGAGGTAGTCGCGCAGCGCCTCGTTCTTCTCGTCAATCTCTTGGTAGCGTTCCTTCACGGACCTGCGGCTCCTTCATGCCTGCTTGCCGGTACTCCAGGCTGGATCAGGCAGTCGGCCAGCGATTGAAACTCGGCGCGGATTCTAGAAATTCCGTGGGGTTGGGACAAACAAAACCCTGCTCTACAGATCGACGAGGAAGACCTCGCACGCCTGGTCGAGCAGATCCTTGGAGAGGGCTGGCGGGATTTGCCGGTAGCGCGCGGCATCCTTGATGAGGGCCACGAGATCGCGCGGGTGGCAGGCGCGCAGCTGCATGCTGCGCGGCTTGTAGTAGGCCTCGAACAGATAGGTGACCGCCTGATCGACGTAGGGGATGCCTGCCGCCTCGCATACACGCTCGAAGATCTCCCGGAAGGTGCCCTCGTCTGGGTTCTTCACTTCAATCTTGTACTTGATCCGGCGCAGGAATGCCTCGTCCACCAGCTCCTTCGGGTCCAGGTTCGTGGAGAAGACCAGGAGCTGTTCGAAGGGGATCTCGAACTTCTTGCCGGTGTGGAGGGTGAGGAAGTCGATGCGCTTCTCAAGCGGGACGATCCACCGGTTGAGCAGATCCGTGGGGTGGACCTTCTGGCGGCCGAAGTCGTCGATGAGGAGCATGCCGCCGTTGGCCTTCACCTGGAACGGGGCCTCGTAGAAGCGGGCGCTCTCCGAGTAGATGAGATCCAACGTCTCGAGCGTGAGCTCGCCGCCCACCACCACCGCGGGCCGGCGGCAGAGCAGCCAGCGGTTGTCCATCTCGAAGGTCTGCCGGCGCCCCGAGTCGTCGTGGCCGATCTCCAGAGGCACCTGGGTGTGGTTGAGGTTGTCGAAGACCTTGATGATCTGGTTGTCGATCTCGATGCAGTAGGGGATGTACGCCTCGCCGCCGAACATGCGCGAGATGGCCTCGGCGAGGCTCGTCTTGCCGTTGCCCGGAGGCCCGTAGAGGAACAGCGAGCGGCCCGAGTTGACGGCCGGCCCCAGCTTGTCGAGCAGATCCTCGGTGACGGTGAGGTGCGACAGGCCCATCAGCAGATCATCCCGGCTGACGACGGGGTTCTCCTCGATCTGCTGGGTGACGAGCGCGTTGTACTGCTCGATGGGCACGGGCGCCGGGCCCACGTAGGTGGTGCGGGTGAGCGCGTCGCGGGCGTACTCGCGGCCCTTCTCGGTGAGGATGAACTCCACCGAGGCGCGGCCAAAGCCCTTGCCGCCGCGCAGATCCACCAGCTTCTCGTTGGCCACGAAGTCCACCACGCGCTCGATCACGCCGGACCAGGGCAGGCGCAGCTCGTCGGCGATCTCCATGCCCGTGCCGGTGCCCGAGTAGTAGAGGAACTTCAGGGCGATGTCCGAGAGCAGGCCCATCTTGAGCCCCGTCTCCTCCAGCGACTTCGGCTCCGGCGGAGCGATGTCGAGGATGGACGGGTTCTCGAGATTGAACGGGTTGTCGTCCTGGTAGCCGGGCTGAGGCATCGCGGGGGTTTTACCTCAATCCGATAGCACACTGCGGCACTCTCTGGAGGGAGAGGGCGGGCGAGCGATCAAACGTAGGTGAGCCACTCGGCGTAGCGCGGCTCCAGCCCGCGGACGACGCGGAAGTAGGTCTCCTGGACGAACTTCGTCACCGGGCCGGGCTTGCCCTCGCCGATCTGGCGGTTGTCCACCTCGCGCACCGGGGTGATCTCGGCGGCGGTGCCGGTGAAGAAGACCTCGTTGCCGATGTAGACCGCGTCACGGGTGAAGGTGACTTCCTCCACGGTGCGCCCGCTGTCGCGCAGCAGCTTGAGCGCCGTGTCGCGAGTAATCCCGTCGAGGATGGGCGAGGACAGGGGCGGGGTCTTCACCACGCCCTTCTTGTTCACCATGAAGATGTTCTCGCCGGAGGCCTCGGCCACGCAGCCGGTGACGTCCAGGAGGATGGCCTCGTCATAGCCGGCGCTGACGGCCTCGCGCTTGGCGAGGATGGAGTTGACGTACTGGCCGGAGATCTTCCCGCGCACCATGTTCACGTTCACGTGCAGGCGGTTGAAGGAGCTGATCTTCGCGCGGATGCCCTCCTTCAGGCCCTTCTCGCCCAGGTAGGCGCCCCAGTCCCAGGCGGTGATGACGACGCGGGTGGGGTTCACCGCGCCCAGGCCCATGGCGCCGTCGCCCATGAAGGCGATGGGCCGCAGGTAGGCGCCGTTGGCGAACAGCTGGCGCTGGTGGCGCAGCAGCTCCAGGCACGCCTCCTCGAGCTGTTCGGCGGTGTACGGCATCTTCATCATGCAGATGTGGGCCGAGTCCATGAGCCGCTGGATGTGCTCGCGCAGGCGGAACACGGCCAGCCGGCCATCATGGGTCTTGTAGGCACGGATGCCCTCGAAGGCCCCCAGGCCGTAATGCAGCGCGTGAGTCATCACGTGCAGCTGGCCCTCGTCCCATTTCACGAACTTGCCGTCGATCCAGATCTGGTCTGCGCGCAGCACGGAGGACGAGGTGGAGCTCATGGGACGTTCCTTGCTCGAGTGGGGGAAAGCTCGGCGGCCTTCTTTCACATGCCGTGCGCCCCGTCAAAGCGTGATTGCTCGGGCAGGGAGCGGGTGTCGGGGCGCCCCAACCTGAGGTTTTTTCTCGTTCAGGCCTGGGCGATTTGCGGGAGGTGGGCCTTCGCCTTGTCGATATCTCCCTCGTACTTGAGGACCAGATTCAAGGTGGAGGCGACCAGGTCCGCCGTCAACGCCTCGGCGTTGAGCAGCGCCAGGCTCTGGGCCCAATCGAGCGTCTCGCTGATGGACGGGGCCTTCTTGAGATCCAGCTTCCGGATGGCGGCGACGGCCTCGACCACCTGCTCGGCGAGCGTCTGGGCCACCTGAGGCAGCCGCGAGCGGACGATGCGCAGCTCGCGCTCGCGATCCGGGAAGTCGATGTGCAGGTGCAGACAGCGCCGCTTGAGCGCGTCCGACAGCTCGCGCGCATTGTTCGAGGTGAGGATCACCCGCGGGATGTGCTTCGCCTTGAACGTGCCCAGCTCGGGGATGGTCACCGCGTTGTCCGAGAGCACCTCCAACAGGAAGGCCTCGAACTCCGGGTCCGCCTTGTCGATCTCGTCCACCAGGAGCACCGCGGGCCGCTCGGAGAGCTGGGCCTTGAGGATGGGCCGGGGCAGCAGGAAGCGCTCGGAGAAGAACACCGCGTCGCCCGAGGCCAGCCGGTCCGCCGCCTCCGCCAGCGTGCCCGTGCCTGTCACCATCTCGCCGATCTTGTCCTTCAGCAGCTGCGTGTAGAGCAGCTGCTTGGCGTATTCCCACTCGTAGAGGGCCTTGGCCTCGTCCAGCCCCTCGTAGCACTGGAGCCGGATGAACTCGCGGCCGAGCGCCTGGGCCAGGGCCTTGGACAGCTCCGTCTTGCCCACCCCCGCCGGGCCCTCCACGAGGATGGGTTTGTCCATCCGGTCCGCCAGGAAGCAGGCGGTGGCGATCTCGGAGGAGGGCAGGTAGCCGACCTGCTCCAGGCGGCTGGCCGCGTCCTCGACGCTGGTGAAGGGGCGGGACTCGGGCGGCGGGGCAGGGGGGCTCACACCCTGAAACTTAATCGAGCAGATCCCGCACACTGTGGCAAAAATGCCAGGGTCCTGCCCGTTCCTGCGCCAGGGTGCTCGCCAGCCTTACTTCCAACCCCCTGGAAACACAGATGGAAATAAGTTGTGCAACCCGGGCACACCCCGTGCATCCATACCAGGCATTCCGGTTCTCGTAGAGGTGCGCAGTCATGTGGGTGTGGTTCAGGATGGTGATGGCGCTGGTGGTCATGCTGCTGCCGGGGGGCTTCCCGGCGTTGCTGGCCTTCGTGACCACGCGGACACTCCTGGTGCGGTGGCGGGTGGCGCAGGCGCAGGCCAACGGCCGCGAGGTGTCCTTCTTCCGGGACGTGATCGCGACGTTGCACTTCCGGGATCTGGTGCGCGAGGCGCGCGCCGCTGCCGCCCTCTGACTCCGAGGCAGCAGACTTCAGCGGGCAGGGCCGGGGGTGAGCGCGGCCCCGTGAAGGACCGCGCTCCCGGGGACGACGGTCAGGACTTGTCCAACTCGTCCACGAGGGACGTCCAGTCGTCCTCTTCCTTCTTCACGGCGGACAGCGGCACCATCACGGTGCGGTCCGCGGGATCCTCGAACTCCTGAGGAAGCGCGGGCGCCGGAGCGGGGGCGGCCTGCTGGACCGGAGCCGGTGCCTTCTTCGCGGCGGGCTGGGCCGCTGCGATGGCCGGACGGCTGGTGGTCGTCGAGGTCCGAGCCGCGGCCGGGCGCGCTGCCGGAGCCGCCGGAGCCGCCGGAGCCGGAGCCGCCGCCGCCGTGTTGAGCTGGGTCTTCACGGCGGGCTCGTCTTCATCCGCGGCGGGTGCCGGTTTTGCGGCGGCCGAAGGCTTGGCGGCGGCCGAGGCCCCAGCACCGGGGCCCTTGCTCTTGTAACGAGCCAGCTCCAGCTCGGCGACCTTGAGCGCCTTGCTCTTCTCCTGGACGGACTGCTGGAGGCGAGCCACTTCCTGGGCCTTGATGCTGTCGCGGCGCTCCAGCTCCGCCTTCTGCTTGGCGTTGAGATCCTCGATCTCCTTGAGCTGCTTGGCCTCCAGCTCCTTGCGCTCGCGCTGGGCGGTGGCGAGCTTGGTGGCGGCCTCGGTGACCTTGGCCTCGGCGGCGGTCACCTTGGCGTTGAGATCCTTCTCCGCGCGGTTCTTGGCGCTGACGGCGTTCTCCAGCGCCAGCTCCAGCTCCTGGATCTTCCGGGCGCGGGTGGTGAGCTGGCCCTGGGTCTCCTTGAGCTTGGCCTCGGCGTCGGCGGTGCGCTGCTGGGCCTCCTGGGTGAGCTGGGCGATGCGGGCCTCGGCGGCGGCGAGCCTCTTGGTGAGATCGTCCGCGGTGCGCTTGGCCTCGTTGCGCTCGGCGGTGGCGGCCTGGGTCTGCTGCTGCAGCCGGTTCTCGGCCTGCTGGAGCTGACCGGCCAGCCCGTCGCGCTCGGCGGTGAGCTTGGCCTGGGCGTTGCCCGCCTGGCGCAGCTGCTCGTCCCGGCCGGCGATGTCCTTGCGGGCCCCGTCCAGCTCTCCGGAGAGGTTGGAGATCTGCTGTTGCAGCGCCTCGGCCTGGCGGCGGGCGTCGGCGGTCTGCTGCGTCAGCTTCGCATCGAGCTGCTTGAGCTGCTCGGTCTTCGCGTTGACGTCGCGGGTGAGGGCCTCGGTCTGGCGCTGCTTCTCCTGGGTGACGGTGGTGAGCTTGCGGAGCGTGTCGGACAGCTCCTTGCTCTTGCCGGCCAGATCGTTCTGGAGCAGCTCCTCGCGGCGCTGGGACTCCTCGGTGAGCACGTTGAGGCGCTCTTCGAGGTGGTGCCGGGCATCCTCGGTGTGCGCCAGCTGCGAGGTGAGCTGGGTGACTTCGGCCACGCGCTCGCCCAGCTCGTTCTTGGTGTGGGCGAGGTTGTCGGCCAGCTCCTGGCCGTGGTCGCGGGCGTCGGTGAGCTGGGCCTCCAGCTCCGCCTGGGTCTGCGCCGCTTGCTGGCGCGAGGCCGCGTGCGCCGCCTGCTCCTTGGCGAGCGTGTCGCGCGTCTGGGCGAGCTGGCCCTGGGTGGTGGTCAGCTCCTGGACGGTGGCGTCCAGCTCGCCGCGCAGCCCGTCACGCTCCTCGATGAGCGAGCTGATCTGCGCGGTGGTCTCCGCCGCGAGCTTCTGGTGCGCGGCGTGCTCGGCCTCGTAGTTGCCCTGGGACTCGGACAGCTCGGCGCGCAGCTGGCCGATCTGGCCGGTGAGGTCCGCCTCCTGGGCGGCCTTGGCCTGCTCGGTCTCGTGCAGGACGCCGGTGAGCCGATCAATCTCCTCGCGCGAGGCCTCCAGCTCGCCCGTGCGCGTGGAGAGCGTCTCCTGCGTCTGGGAGAGGGTGGCGCGGGTCTGCTCGAGCGTGGCCTTGGTCTCGGTCAGCTCGCTGTCCAGCTCGTCGCGGATGGCCTCGGTGGTGGCCAGCTGGGACTTGGTCTTCTCCAGCGTGCCCTGGGTCTGCGTGAGCGTCTGGGTGGTGGCCTCCAGCTCGCCGCGGGTGCTCGAGAGCGTCTCTTCCGTGCGCGCCAGGGTGGCCTGGGTCTGCGTGAGCGTCTGGCTGGTGGCCTCCAGCTCTCCGGTCAGGCTGGAGATCCGGCTGTCCCGGTCGGACACGTCCGTGCGCAGGCCCTCGATGGAGTCATCGCGCTGGGCGATGGTCTGCTCCAGCGAGGAGATGTGGGCCTGGAGCGACTGGATGTGGCCGTTGAGGTTGGTCTCCAGCGTGTTCTTGGCGGTGGTGAGCGCCTTGAGCTGTCCGGTGAGCTCGGCCTGCTGGGCGTCCTTGGCGGCCTGCAGGGCCTCGAGCTTGCCGGTGAGCTCCTGCTCCAGCGCGTCCTTGGCCTGGGTCAGCGCCTCCAGCTCGCCGCTGAGCTCGGCCTCGCGGTCGGCCAGGTGCGTCTTGACCGCCTCGACTTCGCCCTCCAGCTCGCCGATGCGCTCCAGGTGCTGCTGGATGGTGGAGTTGAGCTCCGCCTCGTGCTGCTCGTTGCGGGAGATGGTGTCGGCCAGCTCGCGATCGAGGGCGGAGATCTTCGTGTCGCGCTCTTCGAGGCGCTGGGTGAGATCCTGCTCCTGCGCATCCTTGTCCAGCTTGAGCTGGTCGCGCTCGCCGATGGTGCGAGCGAGGTCCGCCTCCAGATCGGCGATCTGCTGGTTGAGGCGGGACTCGAGCGCCGCTCCCAGGGCCTTGAGCCGCTCGATCTCCGCGTCGGACTGGGCGCCGTGCTCCTCGGCGGCGGTGGCGCGCTGCTCGAGGGCACGGACGGTGGCGTCCCGCTCCTGCTCGGTCTGCTTGAGCCGCTCCTGGAGCCCCTGGATGTCACCTTCCAGCGCCGCGTAGTGCAGGTCGCGCTCGCTGAGCGTCTGGGCGAGGGTGGCGTCCAGCTCCTCGCCGCGGCGGCGCAGCTGGTGGATCTCCTGCTCGTGGCCGCGGAGGGTGTCGTTGAGCTTCTGCTCGCGGACCTCGGACTCGAGCGTGGAGGTGTTGAACTGCTTCTCGAGCTTCTCGTACTCGTCGCGGGCGCGCTCGATCTCCGAGGCGCGGCGGGCCAGCTCGTCGTCGCGGTTGTTGACCTCCTTCTTGAGGACATTGATGTCCTTCTCCTTGGCCGCGACGACCTCGATGAGGTCCTTCTCGGCCGAGAACTTCTGGAGGAGGAGATCGTCCACCGTGGCGCCGTGCTCACGCTCCTTCTGGAGCATGGCCGTCTGCGCGTCGTTGAAGCGGCGCAGCAGGTCGTCCACCTGCATCTTCAGGCCCTGTAGCTCCACGTCCTTCTCGTGGAGGCGGTCCTCGACGGAGCCCAGCTCGCGCTCGCGCACGCTCCAGATCTCCGAGATGCGGGCCACCTGGGCCTCGCGCACCTTCAGCTCGTCGCGCAGGACCTGGATCTTGCCCTCGGGCGTGCCCATCAGCTCCCGCTTGGGCGGGGTGCGCTTGCTCTGGCGGGACTCGGCCAGCAGCTCCGCCTTGCGGTCCGCGATGGACTGGAAGGCGCGGTCGAGGAACTGACGGTCCTCGTCGGTGATGGCGCTGCGGCGCTCGCGCTTGGGCAGCTTGGGCGGGCCACCGGGAGGGGGCGCGCGCAGGGGCGGCGGCATGGGCGGGGGCGCGTCACGCGGCGGGGCGTTGCCGGACAGCGACGCGTCCAGCGAGGCCTCGGCCTCGGCATCCTCCGGGTTCCCGGGCGGGATGATGTTGGAGCTGAGCGAGGCCAGCTCCTCCAGCGCGAAGGGGATGACGAGGTAGCCATCCGCCGCGGCGGGCGTCTCGCGGTGCTTCTTCAGCGCCTCTTCGCCGGTGTCCGACGAGAGCAGCAGCACCTTGAGGTTCTGGCCCCACTTCCCCTTCTTGATCTGGCCGCAGAGGGTGAAGCCGGACTGGTCCGGCAGCTCGGCTCGTAGCACCACCAGATCGGGCCGGCGCTTCTCCATCTCGCGCTGGGCCTCGTTGGCAGTGGTGGCCATGGCCGTCTGATACCCCGCGCTGCGAAGCACGGTGGCCATGC
Organism: Hyalangium sp.; assembly: GCF_045802625.1. Taxonomy (NCBI): domain Bacteria; kingdom Pseudomonadati; phylum Myxococcota; class Myxococcia; order Myxococcales; family Archangiaceae; genus Hyalangium; species Hyalangium sp. Next base: position 53,601 of record NZ_JBJMQP010000041.1, read on the forward strand.
TGAGGGCGAATTCGTTCTGGCTTTCGACGATGAGGACCCGACGCTCCATGAAGTCCTTCGATTCGCGATGGCTCGCGAAAAGTGCAGTGAAAACCGGGCCATCCTATCCAGCGTTCGCGGGGCAGGGAAGTTTCCCTGGCGTGCTCGGTTGGCTGGTTTACGAGCGTTTACCGCGCGAAGCCCCCTGGATCACAGGCGAAGGCGGCACCCGGGAGGGATCCGTCGGCTCCTCGTCCCGGCCTGGGAAGTTGGTGGGAGGTGTGTGCCTGGCGAACTGCGCTCCTTCTGGGGGGCAGTAGCCGTGGGCGAGCTGGGCGAACCAGGGATCCAGCGCCGACTCGAGGGGCGCGGGTTGAAGGCCTGCTTCTGACTCAGGCACGGCCTGTTCGACCGGGGCGCTGGCCTTCTGGGGAGCAGCCCCGCTGGGCTTGAGCGCGGCGTCGGCCTGCTGGACTTGATCATCCGGGGCCTCGATGGCCTCGGCGGCGTCGACCTCTTCGACCCCGTCGTCGGCGGCCTGGACCTGATCATCCGCTTCGGGGAGCTCATCGTCCGCGGCCTCGACAGGCTCCGCGTCGGCCTCCTCGAGCTCGTCGTCCGCGGCCTCGACAGGCTCCGCGTCTGCCTCTTCGAGCTCGTCGTCCGCGGCCTCGATGGCGTCCGCGGCGTCGGCCTCTTCGAGCTCGTCGTGGTTGAGCTCCTGCGGTTCTTCCACCCGCGGTTGAGGGTGGGGAGGGGTGGGAGCCGCATCCAGCGGCGCCTCGTCCGAGATCTCCTGGGCCTCTTCTTCGGAGAGCTCCTCGGGCTCCTCTTCCCGGGCAGCCACGGGAGGCGGGCTCGCCACGGGCGGTATCGCCCCAGAGGGCCGCGGCGGAGGTGTGGGGCGAGGGAGCGGCGGAGGTGTGGGCTCCACCGGCGGTGACGCGCGAAGGATCGGAGGCGCCGCGGGCTCCACCGGAGACGTCCGAACGATGGGAGGAAGCGAGGGCTCCACCGGCGGAGACGAGCGAGGGCTCGAAGGCGCTGCGGGCGCCACCGGCGGTGACGTCCGAACGATGGGAGGAAGCGAGGGCTCCGCCGGCGGTGACGTGCGAAGGATCGGAGGGGGCGTGGGCGCCA
>NZ_JBJMQP010000042.1:0-92527 GCF_045802625.1 Hyalangium sp.
ATCCTCGCCTCGTCCTTACGGCCGGACATTGCGTATGCCGAGGGCGCGAAGACAAAGACACCACCACCCTCGACAGCTCAACTTGCGAGAAGTTCGCGACGGTCATCGCGATTGCCTATGCCAGCCCAGGACAGCGCCCCTACATCCAGCGCTACACCGGAGTTGTGCGCGCCCATCACGACTTCAAAGCCATCCTCAAGAAGAAGAAACTCCTCGTTCCTCCCGATGCAGCGGTCGAGGGCAGCACGGTTGAAGGAGAAGCACGCTATGTTGTCGTGGACACCGTTCTGGAGAGCCAGGCGGATCTCGCTGTCATCTCCTTGGACAAGGCCGCGGAGAACAGATTCCCAGTCACTCCGCCAGCCAGGAGCGTCCTCAGGGCCAAGGATCCCATCGTCGTCGTTGGCTATGGCGCGGATGCCGTTGAGAACGGCCTCGTTGTGTTCAACGACAACCAGCCTACGCGCCGCTTCGGCAAGAACACGATCACCCTGCCCGGCACTGAAAAATTCACGATCGAGCCACCAGGCTCCCTGGCGCTCCCCGGCGACAGTGGCGGCCCCTGCTTTCGCGAAGACAAACGAGGCCTCTCGCTCGTCGGGATCAATTCGCGATCCGCCCCCGGCAGGAGGGCGACCTTTACGAGCACGTACTACTACCTGGAATGGTTGGATGCGGAGATCGGAAGAGTCACCAAGTTGTGAGTCGCAAGGGCCAAGGCCGCTTCACAAGTGCGCAGCTCAGTGCCTCCGACGGCGCCACGCTGCATAGGAAGCGACCAGCGCGCCCGCCAGCGCTCCCGCCAGCGCTCCCGCGGCCCGGCGTGACAGGCCTCCGTGCGTTGGCGCCTCCATCCGGAGCGTCTCCAGCGAGGCCTCCACCTGCGGCGCCAGTTCCTCCCATCGGGCCGCTGGCGCGCTCACCGTCACCACCGCGTGCCGGCCCTCGGAGGCCAGCCCCACCACCAGCACCGTCCGCACCTGCCCTGCTTCCCGGAGCGTCCCCAGCACCTCCACCCGTGGCGTAGGCCCTGTCATCCGCTCCACCCGGTCCGGCACCAGCGTCAGCCCCAGCTCCTTGTCGAAGTGCCGCACCACCGCCGCCCCGAAGTCGTCCCGCTCCGAAGGGCTGGCCGCCAACGTCCCCTCCACCACCGCCACCAGCAGCATCGCCGCCTCGGGCCCCTCCCCATCCGACAGTGCCGCCGACAAGAACCGCGGAGCCCCTGGGTCCAGCGTCACCGCTCCCGCCCTCGTCCCCGCATAGGGCTCCTGCCGCACCATCCGAAAGCCCGCGGGCGGACGGAAGCTGTAGCCGTCCTTGCGCAGCTCGGAGCCGAGCGCGCCCTGGACCAGCAACAGGCTGAGCGTGAGCGAGGAGAGGAGCATGGGCCTGCCCGAGGATAACCCCGTGCGCCCTGGAGGCCCCGCACGTTAACCTGCGGCTCCAATGACCCTTGAAGCCCGGGCCGACATGCAGGCGCGCGCCGAACGCGCCTTGCGGCGCGGAGATCTCGCCGAGGCGGTCGGCCTCTACGAGACGCTCGTCCAACAGTTCCCCCAGGACGAAGCCCTCGCCCAGAAGCTCGCCCTCCTCCGCGAGTCCCTCCAGCCCATGGAGCTCCACTCCCCCAAGGCCCGTGCGCCCGCCCCCGAGCAACCCGCACGCCAGGGTCCCTCCTCGCCCGTCCAGGAAGGCGAGCGCCTGTTCGCTCTCGGGGACTACGCCGGAGCCGCCGCCGCCTACCGCCGCGCCCTCCAGGAGCGCCCCGACAACGAGCTCATCAAGGAGCGCCTCGTCGAGCTCTACCGCCTGGCCACCACCGCTCCCGTGCACTCCCCCACGGATCGGGCGCTCCCCAAGGAGCCCCAACACCGGCTCCAGGCCTTGCTCGATCGCCTGGCTGCCCGGCGCCGGATCAAGCGAGACTGATTCGGCTCGTCTCCCGCCTTAATGAGGCCCTGAAGTTCGCGTCTCCTCTTCGACGCAGCGCGCGATTCGTGCGTTGCGCACCTGGGGGGTGGGTCCTACAATCCCGCCCCGACGCGGCTGTCATAGGCTCTCCCTTGTCCTCTGACAGCCGCGTCCGACTTTATGCCCCGACCTCTACGACTCGGAGTCCTCACCGGTGGCGGTGACTGCCCCGGCCTCAACGCCCTCATCCGAGGGCTGGTGAAGCGTGGGGTCCACGAGTTCGGCCACGAGTTCGTGGGCATCGAGAACGGCTACATGGGGCTCGTCGAGCCCGATCTCACCCGCCCGCTCACCGAGGAAGACACCCGGGGCATCCTCCCCAAGGGCGGCACCATCCTGGGCACCTCCAACAAGGCCAACCCCTTCCAGTACGCCGTGCTCGAGAACGGCACCTGGGTGGAGAAGGATCTCTCGGAGGTGGCCCTGCACCGCGCCGAGGAGCTGAAGCTCGATGGGCTGATCGCCGTCGGCGGGGACGGCACGCTGACGATCGGCCACAAGCTCACCGAGAAGGGGCTGCGCGTGGTGGGCTGCCCCAAGACGATCGACAACGATCTGTCCGGCACGGACCAGACCTTTGGCTTCGACACCGCCCGCGCCATCTGCACCGAGGCCATTGATCGGCTGCACTCCACCGCCGAGTCCCACGATCGCGTGATGGTGGTGGAGATCATGGGCCGCCACGCGGGCTTCCTCACGCTGGACAGCGGCATCGCCGGGGGCGCGGACGTGATCCTCATCCCCGAGATCCCCTACCGCGTGGAGTCCATCGTCGAGAAGATCCACCGCCGGGGCAGCCGCAAGCGCAGCTTCTCCATCATCGCCGTCGCCGAGGGCGCCTACCCCGTGGGCGGCACCCTGGCCGTGCTCGATCAGGCCGGAGACATCCCCGGGCGCGGCGTGGTGCGCCTGGGCGGCGCGGGCAAGGTGTGCGCGGACCTGCTGGCCAGGCACATCCCGGCGGAGATCCGCGTCACCGTGCTCGGCCACTTGCAGCGCGGCGGCAGCCCGTCGGCGGCGGACCGGCTGCTGGCGACCATGTACGGCTGCAAGGTGCTCGATCTGGTGCGCGACGGGCAGTGGGACTCGATGGTGGCGCTGAGGGAGGGCCGGATCGTCACCGCTCCGCTGAGCGAGTCTCGCAAGGAGCGCCGCGTGGATCCGGACGGCGAGCCCGTGCGTTTCGCCAAGAGCATGGGGATCAGCTTCGGGGACTGAGAGAGAAGCCTGGACACGATGACGCTCATTGGCCGCCAGATCGGTCGTTACCGGATCCTCGAGCAGCTCGGCTCGGGGGGTATGAGCGTCGTGTACAAAGGGCTCGACACCGCTCTGGATCGCGAGGTGGCGGTGAAGGTGCTGCACCCGCACCTGGCCGGCAAGGACGAGTCCCGCCGCCGTCTGGCGCGCGAGGCCAGGGCCGTGGCCCGGCTGCATCACCCCAACATCCTCGAGGTGTTCGACTTCTCCGCGGCCGACTCGCAGAACGCGTACATCGTCACCGAGTACATCCGCGGCCGCACGCTGCGGCAGTTCCTGGACGAGGGTGGGCTGGAGCCGCCCGAGCTCGCCGCGATGATCGTCCACGAGCTGGCCGCGGCGCTCGCCCACGCGCACGAGGAAGGCGTCATCCACCGCGATCTCAAGCCCGAGAACGTCATGATCCGCGAGGACGGCGTGCTCAAGCTGATGGACTTCGGGATCGCCAAGCTCCTGGAGACCGAGGAGCGGATGACCGTCACCGGCGGGCTGGTGGGCTCGCCCGCGCACATGGCCCCCGAGATCATCGAGGGCCTGGAGGCCGGCCCCGAGGCGGACGTCTTCTCGCTGGGCATCATGCTCTACGCCTTCGTCACCGGCCGGCTGCCCTTCAGCGCGCCCAACACGACGGCCACCCTCAAGCGCATCCTGGACGGGGCCTACGAGGATCCACGCCGCCGCGTGGCCGCGCTCTCGGACGAGCTGGCGGAGATCATCTCCCGGTGCCTGCAGCGGGACCGGTACCAGCGCTACCCGAACGCGGGCGGGCTGCGCGATGCGCTCGCCGACTACCTCACCGGGCTGGGCTTCCCTCGCGTGAACGAGGAGCTGACCTCCTTCTTCACGGATCCGGCCTCCTATAAGAAGACGGCTCGCCAGCGCATCGTCGCGACCCTGCTGGAGCGCAGCGAGCGGTTCCTCGCCGAGAAGCGCACCCCGCGCGCCCTGGCCTGCCTCAACCAGGTGCTCGCCCTGGATGGGCAGAACGCCCGCGCCCTCGCGATGCTCGATGGGCTCAACCGCGCCAAGCGCCGCCGGCTGTGGATGAAGCGTGGCGCCCAGGCGGGCGTGACGCTCGTGATCCTCGCGGCGCTCGTCACGGGTGGGTACTTCCTGTTCCGCTCGCGCCAGACGACTGTCGCTCCCCCCAATCCGAGCCCTCCCGAAACACCCACGACGCCACAGGTAACCGATCCAGGGCCGACCGCGCCCCTCCAGCCGCCGGCCTCGCTCTCCGCGACGCCTGAGCCCGCTCATCCCACTTCGGAGGAGCCCTCCTCCGAGGAGCCGGCCTCGACGAAGAAGGCCACCCCTCGCACCGAGACGCCTCGCGTTGAGAGCTCGCGCCCGGCGAAGGTGCACGTGTCGATCCTCGTGCGTCCCTACGGTGCCATCCAGGTCGACACGGAGGTTCCGAGCCCCCAAGCGCTGGCCCAGCATGATCTCCAGCTGGCACCCGGGCGCCACGCCATCACCGTGCGGTGCGAGTGGTGTGAGGACGCCGTGGAGACCATCAACGTGGTCCCGGGCACCGAGAACGTCTTCCGGCTGCGCGCCCAGCTCAAGCCGGCGCGGCTCTCCTTCGACTATCAGCCCGCCGAGGCCCAGGTCCGGGTGGGCAAGGAGCTGCGGACCGCGCGGGACAGCCAGGAGCACCCTTTCACCATCGAGTCGCCCCGAGGCCCCGCGAGCTTCCAGCACCGCGTGGAGTACGAGGTAAGCTCCCCAGGCTATCGGACGGAGAAGCGCATGGTGCTCGTCGAGCCCGGCAAGCCCGTCACCCTGCACGGGAGCCTCGTCGCCGAATGAGCCGCGGCCTGCCGCTCCTGCTCTGCCTGCTGCCAGCGCTGCTGGCACCGGTGGCCGCACGCGCGCAGGACACGAACACGGAGCTGGCCGGCATCCGCGCCGCCTTCGAGTATGGCAAGTACGCCGAGGTGCTCGAGCGCGCTGGCAGCCGGATCGATCGGGGCAGCCTGAGCGACGAGCAGCTCGTCGATCTGCACGAGCTCGCGGGCCTGGCCGCCTTCAACCTCCAGCGGATGAACGACGCCGAGCGCCACTTCAGCGCGCTGCTGCGGCTGGATCCGGACCACAGCCTGGACCCGTTCGTGGTGCCACCGCCCGCCGTGGCCTACTTCGACAAGCTCAAGCAGAAGATGGACTCGGAGCTGGACTTTCTCCGGCAGGAGCGCCGGCTCCAGCAAGAGCGGGCGCGCGTGGAGGCCGAGCGCCGGGAGCGCGAGCGGCTGACCGCCGAGGAGCAACGCCGCCGCACCGAGGCGCTCGCCCGCCAGGTGACGATCCGCACGGTGGAGAAGCGCAACTTCCTGGTGAACTTCGTTCCCTTCGGCGCGGGCCAGTTCCAGCAGGGCCGCACCAGCCTCGGCATCGTCTTCGCCGCCTCCGAGGGTGCACTCGCGGTGACGAGCGTCATCGCCTACTTCGCCTACGAGGCCCTCTTCGAGACATCCACCGTCGAGGTCGATGACGTGCTCACCGAGACGGGCAAGGCCACCCTCACCCTGCGCTACATCCCCACCAACCGCTCCCGGCAGGCGGATGTGTGGCGGCTGCTCAAAATCGGCTCGGCTGCGGGCTTCTATACCGTGTATGCGCTGGGTGTGTCCGACGCCCTCTACCACCACGAGGATCAGGTGGTGACCACCACCATCGAGGAGCGGCCTGCTCCGCTGCCCAGCCCTGCTCCGGCCCACAGTGGCCCCTCGGCCCGGCTTCGGCTCTTTCCCACCTCCGGCGGGCTCGGCGCCGGGCTCACCCTCACCTTCTAGCTCGGCTCACCCGGAGCCCTCACCATGGCCAGCCTCAGCGTCCGTACTCCTGATGGAAAGGTCCGAACGGTCCCCCTGCTCAAGCGCATCACCAGCATCGGGCGAGGCACGGACAACGATGTGCAGCTCAACGATCCGAGCGTCCCAGACAGCGCCCTCCACGTGCTCTTCGATGGCAGCCGCTACCAGGTAGGCAGCCTGGGGGCCACGTTCCAGATCAACGGCAAGAAGCGTGACTCGCACGTGCTGGCCTCCGAGGACGTCATCCGCGTAGGCGGCACCGAGCTGACCTTCACCCGGGACGATGCTCCCGCGCCGCGCCCCACGCCGCTGCCCTCCATCACCACGGAGGCCCCCGCCTCGGACGAGTCCCACACCGCCGAGATCCCCGGCGTCCCCGGCCGCGAGCTGGCCATGCTGCGCCGGCTCACCACGTTCAGCGAGCGGCTGCTGGGCAGCTACGATGTGGACAAGCTCCTCGAGAACCTGATGGACGAGGTCATCGAGGTGACTCGCGCGGACAAGGGCTTCCTCATCCTCATGGAGAGCAACGAGCCGCGGGTGAAGGTGGCGCGCAACCTCTCGCGGGAGAACATCGAGGACGCGGTGGAGAAGCTGTCGGACTCGATCATCTCCAAGGTGGTCAAGGACCAGAAGCCGCTGATCATCGCGGACGCCATCGACGCCCCCGAGTTCAAGGCCAGCGAGTCGGTGGTGAACCTCAAGGTCCACTCCGTCATGTGCGTGCCGCTGATGCACAAGGGCGAGCTGTTCGGCCTGCTCTACGTGGGCAATGACCGGCTGGTGAACCGCTTCGAGCCCAAGAGCCTGGACATGCTCACCATCTTCGCGGCGCAGGCCTCGCTGATCCTGCACAACGCCCTGCTGGTGAACGAGCTGAAGCTGGACAACACCGAGCTGCGCAAGAAGCTGGAGGACCAGCGCTACGGGGACATCGTCGGCGCCTGCCAGGGCATGAAGGACGTGTACAAGCGCATCGACAAGATCGCGCTCACGGACATCTCCGTGCTGATCACCGGCGAGACGGGCACCGGCAAGGAGCTGATCGCCCGGGAGATCCACCGGCACTCGCCGCGCGCCAAGGGCCCCTTCGTCACCATCAACTGCGGCGCCATCCCCGAGAACCTGCTGGAGAGCGAGCTGTTCGGCCACGTGAAGGGCGCCTTCACCGGCGCGGTGGCCACGCGGCCCGGCAAGTTCCAGGCGGCCATCGGCGGCACGCTCTTCCTGGATGAGATCGGCGAGATGCCGCTCCAGCTCCAGGTGAAGCTGCTGCGCGCGCTGCAGGAGAAGGTCGTCTACAAGGTCGGCGACAACCGCGGCGAGGCGGTGGACATCCGCGTGGTGGCCGCGACGAACAAGATCCTCGAGGAGGAGGTGAAGAAGAACACCTTCCGCGAGGATCTCTACTACCGGCTCAACGTCGTCACCCTGAAGCTGCCTCCGCTGCGCGAGCGCGGCGAGGACGTGATCGTCCTGGGCAGGTTCTTCCTCCAGAAGTACGCCAAGGAGTTCGGCTCCAAGGTGAAGGGCTTCACCCCCGCGGCCACCGTGGCCATGAAGAAGTACGCCTGGCCGGGCAACATCCGCGAGCTGGAGAACCGCCTCAAGAAGGCCGTGGTGCTGGCCGACAAGCCGCTGCTCGGGGCGGATGATCTGGATCTCAAGCCCGAGAACCTGGACCCCATCATGCCCCTGCTCCAGGCCAAGGAAGAGTTCCAGAAGCGCTACATCAACGAGGTGCTCGCCCGGAACAACGGCAACCGCACCAAGACGGCCAAGGATCTGGGCGTGGATCCGCGCACCATCTTCCGCCACCTGGAGAAGCTCGAGGCCGAGAAGAATGGCAAGCCCCTACCTCCCGAAGAGGAGGAGCTCCTGTAGCCACCGCGACGCGACTGTCGCGGTCTCCCCGTGCTCCCGGCGTGCTCCTCCTGCCAAGTTCCCATGCTCCCTATGGAATCCACTCGTTCTCCCCTGGCCAGGGGATTGCTTGCACTCCCGCTGAGGTGGCTGGGACTGGCGTGGGCGGCGGGCATGGCGAGCGGGTGCCTCGTTCCCCAGGACGACACGCTCCTGGAGAGCCTGCCCCAGCGCCGCAACCGCCCCCCGCGCATCGTGGAGACCCAGGTGCAGCCCCCCGACCCCATCATCCAGGACTTCGGCGCCAACGGCCTGTGCGAGCTGGACTTCTCCGTCGTCGTGGAGGACCCGGACGTGGATGATCTCATCACGGTGCGCTGGTACCTGGACTACGACGACCAGAACCCCACCGGGGCCTACCGCGAGTTCCAGCTCGCCAACAATGGCGAGCCCCAGCGCGGAGACAGGCCCACGCTGCGCATCAATCTGCGCGCGGCCAACAGCCCGCTCAGCGCGCCGGGGACCCACCTGGTGGAAGCCCTGGTGAGCGACACCCGGCTGGTGGGCCGCGAGCCCGTGCCGGTGGGCAGCATCACCCTGGATGGGGGCACCGTCGTCGTCAACCCGGGCTACGCGGTGACCCACGCGTGGTTCGTCGACACCGTCCGCGGAGACTGCCAATGAGACGCATGCGCATGGCCTTGCTGGCGCTGGCCCTGGGGGGCCTCCGGTGTGCCTATCTGCCGGACTCGCCCAAGGAGAGCCTGCTCGTCTGCCGGAACGACTCCGAGTGCTCGGAGGGCCAGGTGTGCTTCCCGGATGGCTGCGGCGATCCGGGCCAGCACATCGTCGTGGAGGTGACGCCCAACCCGAAGGCGGGCCAGCACGCCCAGGACTTCCCGGTGGACAACCTGCGGGCCCAGCAGAACCTGGAGCTCTTCAAGCCCGCCTCCCTCCAGGGCAAGGTGGTCCGCGAGAGCCTGCTGTCCGGGCCCAGCACCACGGCCTACTCGAGCACCGTCACCGTGCGCACCTCCGGCGAGAGCCTGCTCATCCCTGGGCTGACTCGCCGCTACGAGGGCACGCTCGTTCCGGACAATGGCCTGTACCAGCTCTGGAGCGGCTCCGGCCGCTACACCGTCACCCTGCTCGCCGCGGACCCCGAGGTGCCTCCCCTCCGGCAGGAGGGCGTGGTGGTGGAGCCAGGCCACACGGTGGGGCTCGACTTCCTGCTGCCCGCGCCCACCGCCATCACCCACCTGGCCGGCAAGGTGGTTCGCCTGGGCACCACGCTGGTGAACGCGGATCTGGAAGTCCAGGCGCTGAGTGACGCGCTCAGTCCCCTGTCCCAGCGCGTCCCGGTGACCCGGGCCACGGGGGACTTCGTCCTGGCGCTGCCTCCGTCCGCCGCGAAGCTGGATCATGTGCTCGTCCAGGTGACGGTGCCTCGCGCCGACGTGCTGGTGCCGCAGAAGGCGTTCACCGTGGACCCACGCCCCGGAATCACTCCGCCGCTGGAGCTGGGCGACTACGGCGATCCCGTCACCGTGCAGGGCCGCGTGGTGGACCGGGACGGCCAGCCCGTGGCGAACGCCTCCGTGTACCTCCAGGGCAAGGTGGGCGGCGGAGGCCAGTTCCGCAGCGGCACCGCCGTCACCGGGGCGGATGGGCGCTTCGAGCTGAGCTCCCTGCCGAGCAGCCTGGACACACCCATGACGCTCTATGCGGTGCCGCCGACCAGCTCGGCCGCCGGTATCCTCCTGCAGCCCACGGCCATTCCTCGCGGGGGCGCCGCGCTCAGTGACGTCATCTGCCCGGACAAGGTCATTGCCCAGGGCACCCTGCTGGGGCCTGACGGGGTGCCCGCAGCGGGCGTGCGCGTGGTGGCCGAGCCCGTGGGCGAGGTGCCAGGCTGGCCTCGGCCCGCGATGGGCACCGAGGCGGACTCCGCCACCGACGAGGAGGGCCACTACCGCCTCCGGCTGGATCCGGGCGAGTACCGCTTCGACTTCATCCCCGCGGAGAACCTGCCGCGCGTCAGCCGCTTCGTCACGGTACAGCCCTCCACGAATCTGGAGCTGGCGCCCTTCACCCTCTCCAAGGGCCGCCGCGTCACCGGGCTGGTGATGAACAGCGAGGCTCATGACAGCCCCATCCCCGGCGTCCCCTACGCCTCCATCCGCTTCTTCCGCGTGGTGAATGTGGAGGGCAAGCCCACCTCCGTGCTGCTGGCCCAGACGGTGTCCGACAGCACCGGCGCCTACGCTGCCACCCTGCCCACGCGCTGAGGCGTGGACCCGGCGAGTGGCGGGCAGCTCGCACCGGCTGGAGCGCGAGCCGCCCGGAGTCTGGACGCTCAGCCAATCTGCTTGTAGCGCACGATGTCCGGCGGCGCCGCGAGCAGATCCGGGAGCTGGGAGAAGACCGTCTGGAGGTGCGGAAGCGCCAGGTGCGTGTTGAGATCCGCGTCGGTCTCCCACTCCTCCAGGATGGTCAGCACCGCCGGGTTCTGCCGATCCTGCATCAGCGAGTACCGGCGGCACCCCTTCTCGCGCTTCGTCGGCTCGATGAGCGGCTCGATCAGCTTCCTCAGCCCCTCTTCCTTGCCAGCCCGCGCCTGCAGCTTCGCCACGACGTAGACAATATCCTTCATGAGAGCCCCTCCCTGGGGAGTAGGAGCACTCTAACAGGACCCAGGCAGGCGCGGGATTCTCGACCGCCTGCCCGCGAGCGGAGCCGCGCGTCAGCGCTGGGTGCGCTTGATCAGCTCGTTGAGTGGCGCGGTGTGGCTGAGCATGTTGCGAGCGCTCTCGGCCCCCGGCACGGGCAACTTCGTGTCGGGCAGGAGCCCAGCCTGGAGCAGGATCGTCGCGGTGTCCCAGTAGAGGTTCTCCGCCGCGATCTGATCGCCCTCGGTGTAGACGACCACCACCATGGGGAACTCGATGCGCTTGCCCGTGGGAGGAACGCCCGGCAGCACCCAGTCCATCTGCATGGTGTGGGTGAACTTGATCACGAGCTCGTCCACGACGCGGCTGGCGCCCACCGTGCGCGACACGCTGGTGACCTCGAGATCCGGCGGGAGCTGGTTGAGGAAATGCCGGGCGTAGAAGTTCTTCAGCTCCTCGGGCCCCCTGCCGCCGACCATGATCGGCACGATGGTGACGCGCGGGTTGCTCGTCATCGTCGACATCGCTGCGTCCGGGCTCTTGTGGGCGAACTCCGCCTCCAGGTGCTTGTCCCAAAGACCCGTCATCGCCTTGTCCGCTGCCATCACGGAGTCACTCATGAACGAAACCTTTCTCGAGCTAATAAAATGGACTTCCTGGGAAAGGTTACCAACCTCCCTCCGCGCACAACCAGCCGCCTCCAGTGCAGGACCTCCCCTTCGGCGCAGGCGAGAGATTGCCGCGGGGCTTGGGCCACCCATACACGGGCCTTCAGCATCCGACAGGCTCCAAGGAAGGTGGATCGGCTCGATCAGGGCAGACGGCCAGCCGCCGAGTTGCGGCGGGCGGCGTCAAAGGCCGCCTGGAGCGCATCCACCGCCCCACCCACCTCGCCGGCGTACTGCACCGCGTGGATGGTGTAGAGATCCTGCACCTCTTCGAGGCGGTTGAAGACGGTGCGCAGCTCCGCGCGCTCGCGCGAGTCGATGGCGCAGCGGCTCTCGCGCTCGCGCAGCCGCTGGAGCCAGGCGGTGCGGAAGCGCATCCACTCCTGATCCACATTGCGAGCGGGCACGTCGCGCACCAGCGTCTCGCGCTTGTTCTCCAGTTCCGTCCACAGCGCCTGCGCGGCGTCCACGCACTCGCGGAAGGAGAGCACCTGAGCGGGCTCGGCGGGGGGCAGCGTCTCGGGGGTCATCGCCGCCACCGAGTGGCTCACGTTCACGATGAGCCACAGGCAGAAGATCGTGGTGACGGCCACATGGAACCCATACGCGGCGGCGCGGAACGAGCGGAAGCGAGGGTCTTTCCGGGGGTCGACGTCGGACACGGAGCCCCGTCTTACGACCGAGGCACCTTCGTGGCAACGACGGACTTGCTGCGGTGGGTAGGAACGAAGGGTCATCCGTCCCCCACCCGACTGCTCGACGGTACGGCCCGTGCGGGTGGGGAGCCTGTCCCTCACCCGCTCGAGAGCCGGATCAGTGCGCCGCGGGAGGCGTGGCCGCCGGAGCCGCAGCCGCCGGGGCTGGCTTGGCCGGAGCCGGAGCCGCCGTGGCAGGAGCCGCCGCCGCCGGAGCCGGGGCCGCCGCCGGAGTCTCCGTGGCCGGAGCCGGGGCCGCGCCATCCATCAGGCCGAGCTGCCGCTTGGCCGAGTTCAGCCGCGCCTTCATGGCGCCCAGGTACTGGCTGGCGGGGTACGTGCCGATCGCATCGCGGATGGTGGCCAGCGCCTTCTCTGCCTGGTTGCTCTCCTGGTACGACTGAGCCAGCAGCACCATGGCGTAGTCACGCGTCTTGGACTTCTTGTCCGATTCCACGAAGCGGGCCAGCAGCGGCACCGCCTTGTCGTGCTGACCGATGGCGTTGTAGGCGGCGCCCAGGAAGAAGGACGCCTCCTGCACGTCAGACTCGCTGGGGTTCATGGCCATGAAGCGCGACAGATCCTCGGCGGCGCCCTTCATGTCGTTGCGGCGGAAGGCGGCCTTGCCCCGCTCGAGGGCCGAGTCACCGATCTCCTTGCGCAGCAGCCCGGCGCGATCGTTGAGCGCCTGGCGCTCCAGCGCGGACAGGCGCGAGGTGTCCAGCTTCACCAGCGCGTCAATGCCCTTGAGCCGCTCGTCGCCGGGCAGCGTGGTCATCAGCTTGTAGACGTCCGCGGCGGCGCGCTGGGCGTTCTGGTTGGCGGACAGCTCCGCGCGCTGCTTCTCGAGCTGCGAGGTGAGATCAGCCACGGACTTCTCCAGGCGCTCGCGCTCGGCGTCGGCGGTGGAGGTGCTGGCGCGGGTGGTCATGATCGCGCCGCCCACGGCCAGGATGGCGAACAGGGCGTAGGCCACGCCGGAGGAGAGCCACTGGCGGCGCTGGAAGTCCTCGTGGCGCTTGCCGACCGCCTTCACCTCGGCGTGGAGGTTCTTGAGGAGGTTGTCCGTCTTGATGACGAGGTTACGGGCCTCGATCACCTCCTTGCGGATCTCCGTCAGCTCCTTGTTGTCGGACTCTGGCTTGTTGGTATCGGCTGCTGCCATGGACATCTTCCTGGTAGGCCCGGAAAGGACTTCGGCCGGCTCGCGCATCGTAAAAGTTCCCCTGGAGTTCAACGACTTTCGGCACCGGGAACAGGGCCCGGATGCCCACTCATTTCCGACCGGCGTCCAGGGGCAACCGGAGGGACGAGCGCCCGCGCGCTAGAAGGGGGCCTTCGTGGACGGCCCGAAGTCCTTGGGGAAGGTGTAGTTCACCCCCACGGTGAGCCAGCTTCCCCCGGCGTTGAACGAGCCCACGTTCTGGTTGTTCAGGACCACGGCCCCTCGGGCGAAGATCTGGCGGAACTCGGCGCTGATCCCCCAGGTGGGGTTCAGGCGGAAGGTCGCTCCCACGGTCCCTCCCCAGGCCTGGGAGTATGTCTCGTGGAGAGGCTGGCCCTCGAACGCCGCCGTCGCGAGGATGGGGCCGGTGAGCAGGCCCAGGAAAGGCACCATCCCCTCCGGGCCGATGTCCAGCCACGACCGGAACCGCAGGCCGATCAGCGCGCCATAGCCGACGGTCGTCAGCTGGGGCTGCCCGGTGAGTTGGATCCGCTGGCCGTGGGCGAACAGGTCGATGCCGAGCTCCACCAGATCCGAGATCCCATAAGCGAAGGTGCCCGCCACGAGTGGCCCTCCGCGCGAGGGGCTGGTGCGCGTCAGGCCCTCATTGCCCGGCACCGAGTAGAAGTGGTCGTAGAAGGTGGTGTTGGCGGCATAGCGCCAGCCGCCCTGGATGGAGATGCGGCCTACGCCCTCGAGCGAGGGGCCGTCGTCCTGGGCGGACGCGGTGAAGGCGACGAGGGTGGCAACGAGGGTGAGCAGGTGGCTCGGGCGCATCACGGGTTCTTCCGGCGGAGCGCGAGTCCGTCCCGCGTAGCCTCCGCCCGCCAGTGCTACAGGGGTGTGGCGCACCGTAACAGTGGCCCCCGGAGCGTCAATTTTCCGTCCGTGAGGAGCCTGCTGCGTCAGCGAGCGCGCCGCTCCAGCTCCAGCAGGGGCATCTCCAGCACCACGACGGTGCCGTGCCGGCACGTGGGGTGGAAGTCCGCCGCATCCAGCTGCCCGAGCAGGGAGCGGAGCTGCGCGTCCGTGAGCTTGTCCGCCGAGGCCTGGGCGGAGTGGCAGGCCATGACCCGAAGCGCCTCGGCCAGCCCCACCGCGTCCAGCGAGGTGCCGGGGGGCGGCAGCGCATGGGAGAGCGCCTCCAGGAGGGTTCGGGGATCGACCCCCTCCAGGCCGGGAGGCACCGACTTGAGCGCGAAGCTCGTCCCGCCGAAGGGCTCCACGTCCAGGCCCAGCCGCGCCAGCGCCTCGCGCCCGCCCATGAGCGCCTTGGCCACCGGCAGCGGCAGCTCCACCGTGGTGCCAAAGAGCGAGGGCGCGGGCCCCTGGCCCTCCTCCAGCAGGTGGTGGAAGTCCATCAGCCGTGCACGCTCCAGCGCCGCGTGCCGGTCCAGCACCACCAGCGTGCCGCCAGAGCCCTCACACACCTGGAAGCGCTCGCCGAGCACGCCCATGGGCCGCAGCGAGGCGAAGTAGCCGGGCGGAGGGGCCTCGTTGAGCATCGGCAGGGCCTGACCGAAGGCGGGGGCCCGGCCCATGGGCACGGGCGGCGGCGGCATGCCCGGAGCAGGGGCATCCGCGGCTGTGGGCAGCGGCAGCGGAGCGCCCCAGACGGCCTCCTGCGCCCGGGTGAGGAAGCGCTCCACGGCCTGGGCATAGTGGGCGGCCTGGCGCTTCGGATCGGCCTCCTGGGGCGCGGCGCCCAGCCAGGGAGCGGCCCGGAGCGTGCGGACGATGGCCGCGAGCACCGCGTCGTACACGCCACGCGAGTCGGAGAAGCGAACCTCCAGCTTCTGCGGATGCACGTTCACGTCCACGGTGTGGGGATCCACCTCGAGGAAGAGCACCACGAGCGGCTGGCGCCCGGACGGCAGGTACTCCTGATAGGCGCGCTGGATGGAGGACAGCAGGCCGCGATCCCTCACGTAGCGGCGGTTGACGAAGGTGTAGATGCCGCGAGCGGTGGGCAGGGTGTACTCGGGCGAGGCGATGAAGCCGGTGACGCTGACGCCCAGGCGCCGCTCCTCCACGGGGAACAGGTGGGGGTGCACATCCGCGCCGAGCGCCGCGGCGATGCGCTCGGTGGGATCGTCCGGGCAGGCTGGGCTGGTGAACAGGGGCAGCCCGCCGTGCTCCACGAGGAAGGACACCTCGGGGTGGGCCAGGGCGATGCGGATGACGGCCTCCTCCACGTGCTTGAGCTCCGTCTCGGCGCGGCGCATGAACTTGAGCCGGGCGGGCGTGTTGTAGAAGAGCTCCTCCACCGTCATCACCGTGCCCACTCGCGGCGGCGCGTCCTCCACGTGCAGAGGCCCCCCACCCTCCACCGTCACGCGAGTGCCCACCTCGGCGTCCGGCTCGGCGGTGTGCAGGGAGAAGCGAGACACGGCGGCGATGGCCGGCAGGGCCTCGCCCCGGAAGCCCTTGCTGACCAGGTTGTGCAGATCATCCAGCTCGCGAAGCTTGCTGGTGGCGTGGCGCTCCAGGCAGAGCACCGCGTCCTCGCGCCCCATGCCATGCCCATCATCCGAGATGACGATGCGCTGCAGTCCCCCACCCTCCAGGGCCACCTGCACGGTGCGCGCGCTCGCGTCCAGCGAGTTCTCCACCAACTCCTTCACCACGGAGGCGGGGCGCTCGACCACCTCGCCGGCGGCGATCTTGTTGATCAGATCATTACTGAGTCGGGCGATGCGGGCCATGGGCGCTCTTCAGCCTCTCAGGGTAGGGCGCCAGACGCAACACCTGAGAAGTTGGCACCCATCCCCGGAGAAGTCGTGCCCTGGACTGAAGGATGTACAGCTCAGCGTGTCGTCCGCGAGGTGAAACAGCGGGGGCTGGACGCGGGGTGAATGTGAGCATCTGCTAGGGACATGTCCAAACCCACTCCTCCCGCCTCGGCTCCTGGGGCCCAGGCCCGTCCGGTGGATGTCTCCGAGCGGGTGACCCTGCTGGACGTGCTGCGCGGCTTCGCGCTGTGCGGCGTCTTCGTCTCCAACAGCTTCACCTGGTTCAGCGGCCGCAACCTCCTGCCGCACAAGCAGTCCGAGGCGCTGGCGGCACCTCCGCTCGAGGCAGTGGTCAGCTCCCTCTATCACTTCTTCGTGAACCAGAAGGCGATGACCCTCTTCTCCTTCCTCTTCGGGCTGGGCTTCTCCATCCAGCTCTCGCGCGCCGAGGCTCGGGGAAGTCCCATCGTCCCGCTGTACTCGCGGCGGCTGCTGGTGCTGCTGGGTATCGGCGTGGCGCACATCTTTGGGGTGTGGGCCGGCGACGTCCTCTCCACCTACGCGCTGGTGGGCTTCGTGCTGCTGCTCTTCCGTCAACGCTCGGACCGGACGGTGGTGGCCTGGGCGCTGGTGCTGCTGGTGGCGGTGCCGCTGCTGGTCCCCGCCCTCCAGCGCTTCGGTCCCATCCTGCTGCACGGCGCGCAGGCCGCGGCCGAGTCGGCGAAGGCCGGTGAGGAGCACGCCGCCCAGCTGCGGGCCCGGTTCCTCGCGGGCCTCTCCAGCGGCTCCTTCTGGACGACCCAGAAGGAGAACGCGCGCTATTTCCTCACGGCCATGCTCTTTCAGATGAACCGCCTGCTCTGGATGGCGGGCATCCTGGGCCGCTTCCTGCTGGGCCTGCTCGCGGGGCGGCACCTGCTGATGCAGGAGGTGGAGCGCAACCGCCCCTGGCACCGCCGGCTGCTCGTCTGGGGGCTGGTGCTGGGCGTGCTGGGCAATGGCGCGATGATCGGGATGCAGCGCCTGCGCGTCGCGGGGCTGGTGGACCCGGCGAAGGACGCCTGGACAGTGGTCATGCCCGCCATCCAGGAGCTGGGCTATCTGGGGCTGGGCGCGGTGTACGTGGCCGCCTTCGCCCTGCTCTTCCAGCGCGAGCGCTGGCGCAGGGTGATGCAGGTGCTGGCCCCGGTGGGGCGCATGGCGCTCACCAATTACCTGCTGGAGTCGGTGGTGAGCATCTGCCTCTACGATGGGTGGGGGCTGGGCCTCGTGGGCAGGCTGCCGCCGTCGCGGTGCGTGGCGCTCACGCTGGCCGTCTTCGCGCTCCAGGTGCCCTTCAGCCACGGGTGGCTGTCGCGCTTCCGCTTCGGCCCGGCCGAGTGGCTGTGGCGCTCGCTCACCTACGGCCAGGTGCAGCCCATGCGCCTGGCGCCCCAGAGCGCCACGGATACGGCGGTGAGTTGACGTCTGAAAGCGGCCCCCTCCCTCCTTAGTAGCGTTCCGTCAGCGCTTGGGCTAACACGCCCACCCCGGAATGGATGCGACTCATGCAGGCAAGAGGGGGCTGCGCGTCGCCGTCACCGGCGCCAGCGGGGACTTCGGCCGGCTGCTGTTGCCGCTGCTGGAGAAGGATCCCGCCGTCGAGAGCGTCCTGGTGCTGGACGTCACCCGGCCCGAGGGCGACAAGGTGGAGTACCACCGTGTGGATCTCACGCGCCATGACGCCGAGGGCGAGCTGACCGAGGCCCTCACCGAGCGCCCCGTGGACGCGCTCTACCACCTGGCCTTCCTGTTCGGGCCGGTGCGCAACGGCTCGCTGGCGCACGAGCTGGAGGTGGTGGGCACCATCAACGTGCTGGCCGCCGCGGGGCGCGCGAAGCTGCCCCGGCTCGTGGTGCCCTCGCTCACCGCGGTGTATGGCGCGCGAGGACAGCACCCGGCCCTGCTCCGCGAGGAGGCGCCGCTGGCGGGCTGTCCTCACAGCCGCTTTGTCTCCGACAAGGTGCAGGTGGAGAGCCAGGTGCGCTCCTTCCGAGAGCGCCACCCGGACACGCGCGTGCTCGTGCTGCGGTTCGCTCCGGTGCTCGGCCCCTCGGTGGACAACCCGGCCACGCGCATGCTCAAGCGCCCCGTGGTGCCCACGCTGCTGGGCTTCGATCCGCTGTGGCAGGCCATCCACGAGGAGGACGCCGCCCGCGCCCTGCACATGGCGCTCACGGCGGACGCCTCGGGGGACTTCAACATCGTGGGCCAGGGCGTCCTGCCGCTCTCGGGCCTCATCCGGCAGGCGGGCAGCCGCTCGCTTCCCCTGCCCGGCCCGCTGTTCCGTGCCGCCTTGCACACGCTGGCCACGGTGGGAGCGGCGGCATTGCCCATCGCGCTGCTCGACTACATCCATTACAGCTGGGTCGCGGACGGTGAGCGTGCCGAGAACGCGCTCGGTTTCATTCCCATCCATCACGCCCGGGACGCCGCCGCGGCGCTGAGGAGGAACTGAGTCATGGCCAAGGGTGTGCTTGGGAACGATCCGTTCCAGCGCGGCGCCGCGCAGCGCCCCACCGAAGCGCCCACCTCCGAAGCCCAGCAGCCCCAGGAGGCTCCGGCCTCGAAGAAGGCGAAGCCCGCGGGCGGAAAGAGCGGCAAGGCCGCGAAGAAGGCCACGCCGTCCAAGTCCTCCGGCAAGGCGGAGAAGACCGTCTCGATGCACTCGCTCGAGCGGGCGAAGACCGCCAAGACTCCCGCCGCGGAGACCGCCAAGACTGTCCAGACGCCCAAAGTCACGAAGGCCCCCAAGCCAACCAAGGGGCGCAAGGGCCGGGGCCCCACGGAGGAGGAGGCGCACCGGCTCCGAGAGCCTGCTGCTCCCGAGACGCCACGAAAGCGGCCCCCGGCTCGAGTCCCCGTGGTCGGAGGGACTCCGGAGGCGGCCCTGCCCCAGACGCCGAAGGAGCAGGAGGTGGACCGGGTGCTGGCCACCGCCGTGGCCAGTGAGGCCACGGAGGCTGCTGTCGAGGTCGCCGCCGAGGTCGCCGTGGAGACGGTGATGGCGCTGCACAACCAGCAGTCGGGCACGGGAGCTCCGCCGGGCTCGCTGGACGAGACCTGGAACCGGGAGCTGGCCACCGCCGTCGTGGCGGAAGCCGCCGAGGCCGCCGCCGAGGCCGTGCTGGACGCGGCGCTCGCGGCGGGCACCCCGAGCTCTGGCGAGAAGAAAGAGGCGCAGAGCTTCGAAGAGCGGACGGCGATCGCCGCGGCCTTCGAGGAGGAAGCGGACGAAGAGGAAGCGGACGAAGACGAGGAGCCTTTCACCGCGTTCTCGGCCGAGGTGACGGTCATCGACAGGGCCTACGCCCTGGAGGCACGAGAGGGCCTCGAAGCCGCCCAGGCGCAGGAGGAGTCCGAGGACGAGCAGCCGGATACGGCCGACGACGAGTATCCCCCCGGGCGGCAGCCGCCCATCTCCCTGATTCCTCCCACCTCGGATCGAGAGTCTCCCAAGGAGCCGTTCTTCACCGAGCAGGTCCAGGGGGAGCAGGAGCCCACGGCCCCGCCCTCGGTGGGGATGTTCTCGCTGGCCAAGGAGATCGCCCTCCAGGCGCTGGCGAGCGCGTCGGTGGGCAAGGCGCTGGGGACGGCCCACGGGTTGCTCGACGCGCTGCGCGCGGGCCTGGGCACCAGCGGCAGCACGTCGCTGGACGAGTACGGGCGGGACTCGGAGCTGGTGGGTGGGCTCCAGCCGCTGCTGGACTTCCTGTACGAGCGCTACTGGCGCGTCTCGGTGCAGGGGGCGGATCAGCTCCCCTCGGGCGGGGTCATCCTCGTGGCCAACCACTCCGGGGCGCTGCCGTATGACGGGCTGGTGGCCTCGCTGGCCATCCTCCGCGAGCGGCCGGAGCTGCGCGAGCCGCGCTGGCTGGTAGAGGATCAGATCTTCCACGCGCCGGTGCTGGGCACGCTCTTCAACCGCCTGGGCGCGGTGCGGGCCTGCCCGGAGAACGCGCTGCGGCTGTTGGACGAGCAGCGGCCGGTGCTCGTGTTCCCCGAGGGCTACCAGGGGTTGAGCAAGCCGTTCGCCCAGCGCTACCAGCTCAAGCGCTTTGGGCGCGGAGGCTTCGTGAAGCTGGCGCTGCGCACGGGCGCGCCGATCATCCCGGTGGCCATCGTGGGCTCGGAGGAGACCTCGCCGCTGCTGGGGCGCATCCCCGCCAGCTTCCTGGGGGTGCCCTACGTGCCGCTGACGAGCCCCATGCCGCTTCCGGCCCGGTGGACCCTGCGCTTCGGCGAGCCCATCGGGATGGAGGAGCTGGGCTCGGACGCCGCGGACGATCTGGCCGAGGTGCACCGCCTCACCGAGCGCACCCGCGAGTCCATCCAGGGCATGCTCCAGGCGCTGCTGCGCGAGCGCCGCTCCGTCTTCGCCGGCTGAGCGCCTAGATCTTCCGCATGCGGATGCGCCGCACCTTGTGGTCGGCGCTCTTGCTGAGGATCAGCCGCGCGCGCGAGCGCGTGGGCGCGATGTTCTGCGCCAGGTTGGGTCCGTTGATCGAATCCCAGACGGACTCGGCCCGCGTGATGGCCTGCGCCTCGGTGAACGAGGCGAACTGGCGGAAGAAGGAGCGCTCGTCCCGGAAGGCCGTCTCCCGCAGGCCCAGGAACCGCTGCACGTACCAGCGGCGGATGTCCTCCTCGCTCGCATCCACATAGATGGAGTAGTCGAAGAAGTCGGACAGGAAGACCCGCGGGATGTGCCCATCCTCCATCGGCCCGGTCTGCAGCACGTTGAGCCCCTCGAGGATCAGGATGTCCGGCTGGCGGATCACCTTCACCTCTCCGGGGACCACGTCGTAGATGAGGTGCGAGTAGAGCGGCGCATTCACCTCGGGGCGCCCGGCCTTGAGCTCCGCGAGGAAGCGCACCAGGGCGCGCCGATCGTAGCTCTCGGGGAACCCCTTGCGGTGCATGATGCCGCGCTCGGTGAGCACCCGGTTGGGCAGCAGGAAGCCGTCGGTGGTGACGAGCTCCACGCGCGGGTGATCCGGCCAGCGCGCCAGCAGCGCCTGGAGCAGGCGCGCCGTGGTGCTCTTCCCCACCGCCACGCTGCCGGCGATCCCCAGGATGAAGGGCACCTTCTGGGCAAAACCTCCGAGAAACGTCTGTTGCGCGGCCCACAGGTTCTGTGTCGCCGCGACGTAGAGGTTCAGCAGGCGCGAGAGCGGCAGATAGACATCAGCCACCTCATCGAGATCGAGGTGCTCGCCGAGGCCGCGGAGCTTCTCCACCTCCTCCGCCGAGAGCGGGAGGGGCGTCGCCGCTCGCAGCGCCCGCCACGCCTCCCGGTCGAACTCGACGTACATGGAGCCGCCGGGATTCTTGGAGTGGGGCATAGGGCCTTCCCAGGCTACTGCTCGGTCCTCGGCCAGCCCATCACGCGGCGGCCTTGGGCTTCAGCCGCTGCTCCCGGAAGATCATCCACGCGGGCAGCGCGAACAGCGCGGCGCTGATGCAGGTGAGCTCTCCCAGCGAGGCGAGCAACCCGAAGCCCGCCAGCGCCCGGTTGTCCGCCACCAGCAGCGACGCGTAGCCGATGATCGTGGTGCACGAGCAGAGCGCCACCGCGCTGCCCGTCTCGCGGATGACCCGCGGCAGCGAGCCACGGCCCTCAATCCGGTAGCGCTGAACGATGTTCACCGCATAGTCCACGCCGATGCCGAAGGTGATGGGCAGCACCACGAAGTTGAGGAAGTTCACCCTCACGTGGAACGCCGCGCCCACCCCAATGAGCCACACCACGCCGAGCAACAGCCCCGAGAGCACCGCGGTGATGGGGACCACGCTCCGGAACACCAGGATGACGAGCAGAGCCACCACCCCAAGCGCGATCCCCGTCGCCATGGGCCCGTCCTGGATGATGGCGGAGGCGATGTCCGCGAACAGCAGCGACTGGCTCACCGCCTGGGCATGCGCTCCGGACTCCTGGATGGACCCGCGCACCAGCGCCTTGATCTCGTTGAGGTCCCTGGAGTCCAGCGAGCCCACCTTGCGCGGGAACGCGAGCGCCACCCGCCCCACCGTGCCGTCCCGCTCGGTGAGGGCCAGCCGCGCGGTCTTCGGCAGATCCTGGAGCGTCACCGGCCGCACGTCCTCAGGGGGACGGAACTGCTCCACCTTCGCGCGCTGCTCCGGGCTGAGCTGCGCGATGCGCTCATCGGTCAACTCGGCCCGCAGCTCCTTGAGCAAGGGGATCTTCTGGTCCTGCTCGAAGGGGATGGCCGTGTGGATCGTCCGCACCTCGCGCAGCGGATCGTTCGGCCCGAGCTCGGCGCGGCGCTTCTCCAGCGTGGAGATCACCTTGTCGAGATCCTCCGGGGTGTCTCCCATGATGACCACGGGCGTGAGGTAGATCTTGAAGATCTGATCCAGCCGGTGGCCCCAGTAGACGGCGCCCTGCGTGATGCTCCGCTGGGAGCGCAGCTTGATGACGTCGTACTCGATGAGCTCGCCCCGGTAGCGCAGCACCGCGACGGTGCTCAGCGCGACCAGCACCAGCGAGATCCCCTGCAGCAGGGCCCGCCGGCGCACCACCACCTGGCTCAGCCAGGTCCACACCCGCGACTCGGGGCGAGTGTCGGAGATGTTCAGGGGCCTCCACGCCTCGACGACCGCCAGGAGCGGCGGCAGCAGCACCACCGCCGACACCCAGCAGGTGGCCATGCCCACCGCGCCGATGATGCCGAACTGGTTGAAGCCTCGGAAGTTGGTCACCGCGAGCGACAGGTAGGCGAGCCCCGCCGCGAACGCCGCCACGAAGGTGGCCGCCAGGGTGCTGCGCCAGGCCACCCGGATGCCCTCATTCACCGGCGTCCCCGCCCTGCGCTCCTCCAGGTAGCGGGCCACGATGATGATGGCCACGTTGATGCCATTGCCCACCACGATGGAGCCCAGGAACGCCGTGTTCGCGTTGAGGTGGCCCACCAGGAAGTAGGACAGGCCAAAGGTCACCGCACAGCCGGCCGCCAGCGAGCCGAAGATGGCTCCAATGGCGGGCCAGTGGCGGAAGAAGAGCCACAGCGCCGCCATCACGAACACCAGCACCACGACGGTGGAAGACACCAGGTCCTCCATCAAGGACTCCTGCTCCTCCACCAGCGAGGGCACCTCACCGGTGTAGCCCACCTTCATGGTGGGATCGAAGGAGTGCGGATCGAGCTCCTTGATCTCCTTGCGCACGTGATCGAGCAGCTTCTTGTTGAAGGAGTAGCCGGAGGCCACCTCCGGCGGCCGGATGAGCAGCGCCAGCAGGTTGCCCTCGGGCGTCTGGTAGTAGCCATCCCGGAAGTGCGAGAGCGCGTTCTGGCCCGCGGAGTACTTCTTCTCCAGATCGCTGAAGTCCAGCGACGGCGGCTGCTCCTCTTCCCCCAGCAGATCCACCAGCAGCGGGTTGGCGTGGCGCTTCTCCCACGACACCCGGGCCCGGATGCGCTCGAGCACCGTGCGCAAGTCCGCCTTGTCGGCGTAGAGCAGCCCGAAGCGCTTGAGGAACTCCGCGTCGGCGTCCGTGCGGTACTCCACCGCCTCCACCTGATCCGGAGGCAACGCCTTGAGCCGCGCGGCGAGCGCCTCGGCGAAGCGCTGCAGGCCCTTGGGGTCCTTGCCCTCCAGCACCACCGACAGGTGCGTCACGGAGTGCAGCTTGGGACCCCAGCGCTTGGCGGCAACCACGCTCGGCGCGTCCGAGGGCAGCAGCTCCTCCACCTCGCTGCGCAGGTCGCCATACAGGCGCACCGAGAAAAAGATGCCCACCAGGCCCAGCAAGATCGCGCCCACGAGCACGCCACGCCGGTGGTGGATCAGCCAAGGCACCAGCCGATGGGAGAGGCGCTCCACGGGCGTCTGCGGCATCGCCGAGGCCAAGGCCTTGCCATCCGTCCCCTCTCCATTCGGGCCAAGTTGCGGCTGAACCTGTCGTGACTCAGAGGACACGGACACTCCGTAGCTGCATCGGAGGCACTCTCAGTGGCTCCGGTGCTCAGGGGCTCTCGCGGCAGCCGTCCACCGCTGGGCGAGGGCCTGGGGTGATGAACTGGAGTGCACTGATAAAGCCTCGCGGGCCGCTTGCCCACGAAATTCCCACTCAGTTCGAGGGGCTGGCCGCGTCCAGGGGCACCTCATGCTCTCGCAGCACCCGTCCCAGCAACCTGTCCACCACCGTCACCCGATGCTGACCACTCAACATCCGGGCCAGCGCGCGGCGGAACAGCACCGAGCTCGCGAAGCGCTGGGCTCAGCTGTTTGCGCAAAAACTTAACACGCTGTGCCATGGCGCGACTACCCCGCCCGGTCACCTTGCGCCTGGAGCGCGCTCACACCCAGTCGCTAACGCCCAGGGAGTGTCGATCCCGCTCACGATGGATTAAGCAGCCGGTCTGTCCGTTGGGTGGCCTGTTCGATCCCCGACCCAGGACCCTCACACTCCTATGCTCTCTCGCTTCAGACGTATCCCGGGCGCCGTACGCGTGGTGCTCGCGGCCAGTGCCTCCACTTGGCTTGCCGCGTGTGCCACCTCCGCGCCACTGGACAAGGCGGCCGCTTCGACGCAGCAGGCCACCTCACCCGCCTCGGCCTCTTCCGCGAAACCCACCTACGGCAGCTTCGGCGTCGACACCGCGGGGATGGACCCGTCCGTCGCGCCCGGTGACGACTTCAACCGCTACGTCAACGGCACCTGGCTCCAGAAGACCGAGATCCCGGCGGACCGCTCCAGCTTCGGCACCTTCACCGTGCTCGCGGAAGAGGCGAGCCGGCGCACCCGCGAGCTGATCGAGGAAGCCACGCGCGCTGGCGCCCCGGCCGGCGGCGAGGTCCGAAAGCTGGGGGATCTCTTCGCCAGCTTCATGGATGAGGCAGCCATCGAGACGCGGGGCCTGGCGCCGCTCCAGCCCGAGCTCCAGCGCATCAACGCCATCGCCAACCGGAAGGAACTCGCCGCCACTCTGGGCGATACCCTGCGCGCCGACATCGATGCGCTCAACACGGGTGATCTCACCACCAGCCGGCTCTTCGGCCTCTGGGTCACCCAGGATCTCAACGATCCGTCGCGCTACATCGCCTATCTGTTCCAGGGCGGCCTGGGCATGCCGGATCGCAGCTACTACCTCTCCGAGGACGCCAAGCTCACGGAGGTGCGCCAGAAGTACCAGCAGCACATCGTCGCCATGCTGCGCCTTGCGGGCCTCTCGGATGCCGACGCCCGAGCCCGCGGCATCTTCGAGCTCGAGCGAAAGATCGCGCAGGCCCACTGGACTCAGG
The DNA here is from genome assembly GCF_045802625.1 of Hyalangium sp. Classification (NCBI taxonomy): domain Bacteria; kingdom Pseudomonadati; phylum Myxococcota; class Myxococcia; order Myxococcales; family Archangiaceae; genus Hyalangium; species Hyalangium sp. The sequence goes on from NZ_JBJMQP010000042.1 coordinate 25,206, forward strand.
TGGATACGCAGGACATCACCAAGACCAACAACCCCTGGCCTCGAGATCAGTTCGCGCAGCGCGCCCCGGGGCTCGACTGGGACGCCTACTTCGGCGCCGCGGACCTCGGGAAGCAGCGTGACTTCGGCGTCTGGCAGCCGAGCGCGATCATGGGCATCGCGAAGCTCGCTGGCAGCGAGCCGCTCCCGGTCTGGAAGGACTACCTGATCTTCCACGCCCTCGATCGCGCCGCGCCCTTCCTGTCCAAGGCCTTCGTGGATGAGTCCTTCGAGTTCTACGGCCGCGTGCTCTCCGGCGCGCAGCAGCAGCGCGCGCGATGGGAGCGCGGGGTGGACTTCACCAGCCAGGCGATGGGCGAGGCCATCGGCAAGCTCTACGTCGCGAAGTACTTCCCGCCGGAGACCCAGGCGGAGGCCGAGAGGATGGTGCGCAACATCATCGCGGCGCTCGGCCAGCACATCGACGCGCTCACGTGGATGACCCCGGAGACGAAGGCCCGCGCGAAGGAGAAGCTGTCCACCCTCCAGGTCGGCATCGGCTACCCGGCGAAGTGGCGTGACTACTCGGGGCTGGAGATCATCCGCGGGGACGCCTACGGCAACGCCGACCGCGCCTCGCGCTTCGAGTACCGGCGCAACCTGAACAAGCTCGGCCAGCCCGTGGATCGATCCGAGTGGTTCATGGTGCCGCAGCTCGTGAACGCGCTGAACTCTCCGCAGCAGAACTCCATCATCTTCCCCGCGGCCATCCTCCAGCCGCCCTACTTCGACCCGAACGCCGACCCGGCGGTGAACTACGGCGGCATCGGCGCGGTCATCGGGCATGAGATCGTGCACAGCTTCGACGACACCGGCGCGCAGTTCGACGCGAAGGGCAAGCTGGCGAACTGGTGGACGAAGGAGGACGCGGCGAAGTTCAAGGCCGCGGGCGAGGCGCTGGCCGCCCAGTTCAACGCCTACCGCGCGCTGCCCGACCTGTCGGTGAATGGCGAGCTGACCCTCGGGGAGAACATCGCCGATGTCGCCGGCGTGTCGATCGCCTACGACGCCTACAAGCGCTCATTGGGAGGAAAAGCGGCGCCCGTGCTCGACGGCTTTACAGGCGACCAGCGCTTCTTCCTCGGCTTCAGTCAGGTCTGGCGCAACAAGTACCGCGAGCAGCTCCTGCGCCGCCTGCTGCTGACGAACGAGCACGCCCCGAGCCAGTTCCGTGTCGCGACCGTGCGCAACATCGATGCCTGGTACCAGGCCTTCGACGTCAAGCCCGGACAGGGGCTCTACCTCGCTCCCGAGAAGCGCGTGCGCGTCTGGTGAGCCAGGCTCCACTGGACTAACGCGTGATGGGCGTCTGTGGCGGGCGCGGCGTGGAGCGCTGGTCGAGGAAGGACTGGATGCTGCCGCCCTGCGCCGCCTTCAGCGCGATGCACTGATCCACGCGCTCCAACACCTGGGCCAGCACCCGGGGTCCTCCCGGCGCATGCGCGTTGCGCTCGGTGAAGAAGCCAGCCACCTGCTGGCGCCGGTCCGCGTCGCAGAAGGCGCCACTGGTGCGCCAGCTCGTGCACCTGCGTCTGGGCGAAGCGGCGCTGGCGCTGGAGGGTGTCCTCCTCCGGCTTGGAGAGGAGAGAGCGCGGGTTGAACGTCACCAGGCCCGGGTGCTCCATGGCGCCGCTGAGCACTGGCTGCGCGAGCACGTCCAGCTTCTCGTAGGCGTAGGGGATGCCGAAGTAGCTCTCCAGCGCGGCGAGGATCTGGGGTGTCACCTCGGCGGCGTAGGTGCCCTCCACAGCGCGGCCGCGTGGGGTGATGATGCGCGTCTTCACCTTCTTCTGCCCGGCGTCGGCGGCGGGGAGGAAGTCGAAGGGGCCCACGCCGAAGGCGATGAGGTAGCTGGGCAGCGGCTGGGTGCGCGCGAAGCGGAAGGTGCGGCTGCCGTCGGGGCGGGCCTCCTCGGCCGCGGTGGGCTGCGGCACCGGAGTGGAGGCGGGCGGCGCGGCGGGGAGAGACTGCCGGGCACCGCACGCGCTGAGGAGGGCGATGGAGGCCAGGGCCACCAAACGAAGCAGGTTGCGCATGGCGCGCAGTGTGTCCCAAGCCAGGCAGGCGAGATAGCTCGGAGCGCGGGTGTGCTCGTGCGTCACGGCGGCCTCCACACCGAGCCCCCATCAACTCTGATGCGCCGTCGACGGTTGGCCGCTGAGCATGCCCCCCATATGTTGGTGGGACCTCATGACCCGACTTCATGCATTCTCTGTCGGCACCCTCCTCTTGGCGTGTGCGCCGGTTCCTGATTCAAAGCCTTCGCCAATATCGCCGTCTACAGAGATGGCCTTGACCTCGGATCGGCCGCCAGAAACTCCACACGACGAACATGAGCCGACCATCAAAGACCCTTGGAAGTCACTTGCGTGCACGCAGGCGTGCGAGGCCGGAAGTGAGGCATCATCTTCTGCAATGCTTACTTCGGTCCCCCTGCGAAACCCCGCCACTGAGGTGACTCGTGCCTGATAATGATTGGCGCCCGAAATTGAGCAGGATCGAAGATCCCATCGCGGATGACCACTGGAGATACATCGATCCTCAGGGCAAGCGGCGTATTTCAAGACTCACGATAGGGCGACCTGTCCACTTCCCTCAGGAGCGTTGTTGGTATTCACCCGTCATGATCGAAGGATACCTGACCAAGATTACGCCGGTCTTCGGTGAAGGGCCCGTGGATTCGCTTATGAATGCGATGGCTCTCGTCAAGAAGTTCCACGATGAGAACCGTGAGATCGTGCCCGGAGCTAAGAGCCGCAAGGCTGCCAGGAAAACGACCCAACCCAAGAGACGATCCAGCCCCACGAACAAGCCGCAACGGAAGCGCGGAAGCTCCTTATCGCTTCGGTAGCTCTGAGGAACCAGGCGCCAACGCGCGCAGAGGAGTCTCCTGGCCCAGGGCGATAAAGGGCGCCCAGTAGTGGGGGTGAGGTTGAGTCAACCGCAGTGCGCGCATCGCCTCGCGCAGCGCGCTGGCGCGCCCCTGCCCCGCCAGCAGGTTGCGGTAGTAGGCCTCCATCAGCTCGCGGGTCGTCTCGTCGTTCACCTCCCACAAGCTCATGACGACCGTCTCCGCTCCCGCCGCGACGAAGGCCCGGCGCAGCCCATACACGCCTTGTCCCAGCCTCACGTCCCCTCTGCCGGTGTCACACGCGGACAGGACGACCAGCTGGGTGCCCCACAGGTTCAAACCCGCCAACTCCAGCGCCGTCACCAGCGCGCTGTCCAGGGAGTGGCTGGCTGCGCCAGAGTCCTCGGGAGCGGGAGCCTGCGCGCCAGCCAGAACGAGCCCCGAGCGCAACAGCGGATCCGGCGGGCGTGGGGCGAGAACATCGTCTCCCAGGCCGCCGAAGTTGACCGCGGCCCTGGAGTCCTCAGGGGGCGAAGTCTCGTCAAGGAAGAAGCCGTGGGTGGCGATGTGCAGCACCCCCGGGGCGGACACGTGCAGCAGGCGCTCCTTCGTCGCCTCAGGCCCAAGGTAGAGCTGGGCCTGGGGAAACATGTGCTGGATGGCTTGGGCCTCCTTGCGGCTGCCCGGCAGCGGGGCCCAGGGCCGGTGCGACAGGTTGGTGCGCAGCGTGGAGAACAGCTGATCGAGCGACGGAGCGCGTTCGGCCAGCTCCGGCGCCTCCTCGAGCGTTTCGGCAGAGGCCTGAGGCAAGGCGCTCCAGTCCGGGTCCGCGAGGACGACCACCGAGCTCGACGGCTCAATCTGCTGGGTGCGTGGCAGCAGATCCTTGCCCGAGGTGAGGTACGTAAAGTCGTAGGTGTCGACGAGGAACTGCTGGCCATCGTGCAAGGTGGCAAAGGGCACGAGACCCAGCTGGCCTTCGGGCGAGAGGAAGACATGGTGGGTGTCGCCCAGGCACATCAGCAAGGGTTGGAAGACGAGCCGATAGAGCGTCTGCGCGGGGGCCAGGTACTCCTTGTCGCGACGCGCCAGGGCCGAGCGCAGCAGCGAGGCGACGCGATCGATGGGCTCGGTGCTCCCCAGATCGCTCACGCAGGTGGCTCCCGAGTCCGAGAGCACCAGCGCCATGTAGCGGAGCTGACCGGGGAGCCGCTCGCTGGGCGCGCCGGACTTTCGCTGGAGCGCGCGGTCCGTATAGGCGACGAACTCGACGAGGGCGCTGTCCCGAGGAAGCGCCGCTGCGACGCGGTCGACCATGTCCTCGGGAGGCGGCAGCGTGGTCAGCGCGCGCAGGCTGGCCGAGCGCGTGGCCAGATCCGCCTCGAGAGCGTCCCCCTGGGTGGCGAGCTCTTGGAGCCGCCGCTGATAATCCCGGGGAGAGAGCGAGCCGTCCCCCTGGAATGACAGGGTCGCCAGTTGGGTGCGCACGCTGCGGAGCTGCTCAAAGGCCCTACGGTCCTGAGCGCTGAGGCTCCGGTAGACGGCGCGGGAGATCTCAGCGGTCTCCTCCAGAGAGCGGCCCTTGCGCAGGAGCACGGCGGCCAGCGCCGCGCGCTGTACGTCGGGATTGTCCAGCTGCATCCGCAAGAGCGCGTAGAGCAGGTCCTCGTCGGCACGCAGCTGCTCGAGGAAACGGGCCAGCCGTGACTCGGAGAAGCTGAGCGTCTTCCTCCGGAGGAGCAATTCGGGAATGGCGAACGCTCGCATCAAGAGCGGCAGGGCATCAGCGCGGCGGTGCTGAGCCAGACGCAGCAGGGCGAAGTTATGGAGCAGCTCGGCGACGGAGGGATGGTTCCTGCCCAGCGCCGCCTGCCGGATGGCGAGCGCGCGCTCATAGAGCGGCTCGGCGCGGCTGAGCAGCCCCTGCCCCGCGTAGGCCAGGGCGAGATTGTTCAGGGAGATGGCCAGGCGGGAGTCGTCCTTGCCGAGCACCGCCTCCTCAATGGCAAGCGCGCGCTCGGAGAGCGCCCCGGCCCGAGCGTACTCTCCCTGGGACAGGCAAAAGGTGGCGAGGTTGTTGAGTGAGGTAGCCACATCGGGGTGGTTCTTGCCCAAGGCCGCCTCGACGATGACCAGCGCGCGCTCATAGAGCGGTCTGGCCTGGTCATACAGCCCCTGGGCCGCATACAGCTGGGCACGACTGGTGAGCACCATGGCGACGTCGGGGTGAGCCTTGCCCAGGGCCGCCTCGACGATGTCCAGCGCGCGCTCATAGAGAGGCTCGGCACGGCCATACAGCCCCTGCTCCGCGTAGAATCGAGCGAGGCTGTTGAGCGTCTGGGCCACGTCCGGATGGTTCGGGCCCAGCGCCGCCTCTTGAATGGCAATCGCGCGTGAATAGAGCGGCTCGGCTCGACCGTACATTCCTCGGCCTCGGTAGAGGTTGGCCAGGTGGTTGAGCGTCTGAGCCACGTCCGGGTGGTTTGGGCCCAAGACCGTCTCACGGAGCTCGAGCCCGCGCTGAAGCAGCGGTTCAGCCCGGGCGTAGTCCCCCTGAAGCCCGTAGAGAACACCCAACCAGTCCAGACGCTCGGCGAGCTGGGGCTTCCTTCCCCCGAGCACCGCCTCTCGCAACGCCATCTCGCCCTGCGCAATGGCATCGGCGTACTTGCCCGCCTCATAGAGCGCCTTCGCCCGATCGTAAGCCGTCTGCGCCGGCTGCAGCCGCACCTCCGGCCGAGTCGCCTCGTCCGCCCTCCCCTCCGCTCCACGGAAGACAACCGCCACCATCACCACGAATACGAGAGCCTGCCTCATCTCACGCTCCTCGAGGCGGCGCTACAGCGTTCCGGCAAGGCCTACCGTGGCGCCCAAACCCTGGCTTGCCAGGGACAGCACCGGAGCGAATTGCCGCGGAGCCGGCGTCTCTTCTGGCGCGCGAGCCAATAACAGCCACGACTTGGGAGCAGAGAGCTCATACCCCACCATGGCTCCCACCGAGGGCACGACAAAGAGCCAGAGCAGGCTCGCGACCACGGGCTTTATCTCTCCACAGCCATTGCCGGAGCTGCCTGCACAGCCGCTGAAGTGAATCATCCCGATGCCCAGGATGAGCGGCGCCACGCAACTGATGGTGCTTCCCAGCAACGCATAGCCAAACCTGCCGCGCCCATTCATCATGGAGCCCACGAGCGTGACCCCCGTGCTGCCTCCCAGAAGCAGGACCGAGACGGGGATCACCAGGGACGTGGGCGACTCGAGCTTGGAGCCCAGCGCCAGGGCTGTCAGACCACCCCCCAGAAGCCCTACCGCCGTGCCCGCCAGGAATTCGAGGAAGATACGATTCGCGGTCTCGTCATTGATCTGTTCATTTCCCATCGTATCCGTCAGGTGGAACGCCGGGTCCCGCGGGGCGGGCAGCGTCATGGAGGGTGCCACCCGCAGCTGGAATGGGCTGGAGCGCGCCGATTCCGGGGAAAGAGACGAGAGAATGGCGGTCAAAAGGACGAGCGTGGGCATGAGTCTTCCCTGAGGGGCGAGAAGAGACAGCAGGTGGAGGCCATGAGCGTGAACCCGAGGCTGCCCTTGGAGAGCCAGTGACCTCGGAAATCATGCACAAAATCCGCGCGGGTCTCCCCGCACCGGGCGAGGCGGAGGGGTGCCCCCCTCTACGCCTCGGCATCCGCCCACTCACCCGATGGACTCAATTCCTTGCCGGCATCCTTCCAACTCGGAGCAATGTGAAGGAGTCCTTTATTTGCCGCCTGCTGCTCGCACGCAGGTCAGCTCGACGCGGCGGTTTCGGGCCCGGCCCTCGTCGCTGTCATTGGTGGCAATGGGCTTGCTCTTGCCATACCCCTTGGACGAGAGGCGATCGGCGGCCACCCCGTGCCCCACCAGCCAGGTGCGCACCGCCTCTGCTCGCTGGTCCGAGAGCCGAGCGTTGTAGGCGTCATCGCCCACGTTGTCCGTGTGGCCTTGGACCTCGATCTTCAGCTGCGGCAGGGACTGGAGCGTGGTGGCCGCCTTCTGGAGTACCGAGGTGCTCTCCGGCCGGAGCGTGGCCTTGTTGAAATCGAAGTTCACTCCGAGCAGGGTCAGCCGGCAGTCCTGCCGCAGCGCCTTGGCCCAGTCCTGAGCGCCGATGTCCGCCACCATCACGGTGAGTCCCTCGCCCGAGTCATCCGCGCCGCGGACGAGGAAGGCCCAGATGTTGCGGCCATTCTTCGTGTAGTGCGCCTCCACCTGCCCATTGAGGTGCTGGGAATCGGACGCGGGCAGCACGTCCCAGCCAGCGCGGGCCAGCGCATCGCGCATGGACACCTCGAACTCGTAGGCCGAGAGCGTGGGAGGCGGCCGGTACCCCTTGCGGATGCGGCCGTCGGCCACCACCGAGGCGTACTCGTCGCCCGGCAGCTTGACGAGGAAGGGCATCGAGTCCTCGACGATGGTGGCCGTCAGCTTGGCGCCGGGAAAGGGCACCAGGTAGGGCCAGTCCTGCGTGTCGGAGACCTTCTCGATCTTGGGCGCCGGGCTGGGCGGAGCCAGGGTGAGCCGGGTGGGCTGGCCCTTGAGCTCGAGCAGGGTGAGCTTGGGATCGGCGTAGTCGCCCAGCTCCACCGCGAGCAGGCTCTCCACGGGGCCGTCCTTGCGCGAGAGCGTATGCAGCTCATCGCCGCGCTGCCCCACCACCTTCCACCCCGCCTTGGCCAGCAGCGGAGCCCACGCCTTCCACGTTTCCGCGGCGGGCCGGTGCCCCTCGGGTTGGAACGCCAGCCACGCGGTGCTCAGCTTCCCCTGCCGCATCACCTGCTGCTCGCCGATCTGGAACTCGGCTGAGTCCCAGTTCGTCACCCGGGTGCCGGGATCCTTGACGGTGACATCCCCGGGCAGGCTCACCGAAGCGGGAAAGCCCTCGGCCGCGAAGGCAGCCGGGCTGAGGACCAGAGCGAGGACCGGCACAGTGGCTCGCAGCCACATGGAGACATCCGAGGTGCGCATGAAAGCTCCTGAAGTTCGAGAGGCCGCAGGCTAGCACGGCGGTGCCGGCCGCAAGGAGGGGCTGCTGAACAACCTCTACAGTCAGGTATGGCTCCCTTGAGCAAGCATCCTGATCGGTGCAGGGAGTCAGCGCTGTGAAAGCTTTCACGCGCCCAAGATAAAGCCTTTCATAGACTTGATTTAGAGTTTCAGCGTGAGCACGAGATCGCGCTGCGGATCGCTCCCGAGCAGGAAGCTCATCTCCCCCACTTCAACAAAACCCCACCGCGAGTAGAAGGCGCGAGCCCTGGTGTTGTGCTCCCAGACGCCCAGCCACAGCACGTCATGCCCGCGGGCGCGGCCCTCCTCCAGACACCGGGCCATGAGCGCCGCCCCCACCTTCGCTCCCAGGTACGGCCGGTCCACGTACAGCCGGACCAGGTTCAACGGACGCTCTGCTTGAACCCCCTGCTCCCGGACCCCGTCGCGCAGCAGCGCGAACCCGGCAGGCACTCCCGAGACCTCCGCCAGCAGGTACAGGTTGCGCGGATCCCTCAGCTCCGCCTCCTGCAGCTCCGGCCGGTAGTGCGTGGAGAGGAACGCCTCCATGTCCTCGGGCGTGTTGTCCTGGGCGAACGAGTCCCGGAACGTGCGCGCCCCGAGCTCCGTCAGCACCGCCGCATCCGCCAACACCGCGGCACGAATGCGCACCTCAGGGCCCTCTTTCATCTCAGCGATCGACATCGGCGCCACCCTACCCCAACCGGCGCTCGGGCTCCTCCACCGCGCTCGCCTGAGCCGCCGTCAGCCGCACACGCGGTTGCGGCCGCCCGTCTTCGCCTCGTAGAGCTTCGCGTCCGCCGCGCCCACCAGATCCCCCGCCTCGCGGTGCTCGGGCTTGAGCACCGCCACGCCCACCGACACCGTCACGGGGATGTGCTGCTTGTCGAACGTGATCAGCTGCTTGGACACCAGCTGCCTCACCTTCTCCGCGAACTGCTTCGCGCCCTTCAGCTCAATCTCCGGGAGGATGATCGCGAACTCCTCGCCTCCGTACCGCGCGAACACGTCCTCACGCCGGATCTTCGTCCGCACCGTCGACGCCAGCTGCTTGAGGACGTAGTCCCCCGCCAGGTGCCCGTGCTGATCGTTGATCTGCTTGAAGTGATCGATGTCCAGCATCACCAACGACAGCCCCCGCTCGTAGCGCCGCGCCCGAGACAGCTCCCGATCGATCTGCTCATCGAAGTAGCGACGGTTGTGGACCTGCGTCAGCCCGTCCATCGTCGTCAGCCGGTAGATCTCGTCGTGGTACGCCGCCTCGATGTTCCCTCCGGCGATGTACTTGAAGATCGTCCGGCCAATCTTCACCAAGTCCCCGTTGCGCAGGTCCCGCTCGCCCTCCACCAGCTCGTCGTTGATGAACGTCCCGTTGGTGGAGCCCAGATCCTTGATGCGCACGCCCTTCTTCGAGATGGTGATCTCCGCGTGGTTGCGGCTCACCGCCTCCTGATCGATGCAGATGTCCGCCTTGGACGAGCGCCCGATGATCGTCTCGCCCTGCTTCAGATCGTGCTTCCGCCCCAGATCCTCGCCGTGGATCACCACCAGCGCCGCATCCAGGTTCAGCGGTCGATCGGAGATCTTCGAAATGGCTGTGACGACGGTCTCGTTCTGCGCCATGCCCGAACAATTCTAACAGCCTGCAAATCCAGAAACGAGTGGGAGGCGATGTAGGTGTGCACAGGAGGACCCTACCCCTCAGGTCAAGGGAGGTTGATCCGCCGGGTGCTGAAGACGGAGGGGCGCAGCGGCGCTCCCGAGGGATCCACCAGCGTGGCGGTGAGGGAAACCCCCAACCCGAAGCAGCCCGAAGGCAGCTTCAGCTCCACCTCGCCCCGGCCCTGGGAGTCCTCCACGGCTCCGCGCACCGTCTGGCCCTCGCAGCCCGTGCCCCCCGAGAAGGAGAGCAGCACGAAGCCGTCATCCGTGGGCCCGCTGCCCACTCGGAAGCCCGTGGTCCGCACCTTCACGGTGGACTCGCGCGACACGCTCTGCCCGTCCGCTTCGGGAGCGATCCAGGACACCTCCGGGCGGCGGTAGTCGAGCGCGGCCCAGGCGCGGGTGAAGTCGCTGATCCGCGAGAGGCTCACGTCGTCCGACTCGGTCAGCTCCACCGGGCCGAGCGCGCTGCCATCGCTCCTGCTCGCGGCGAGGGCCTGCACGAGCAGCAACGAGCGCGTGCCCGTGACATCCCCGGAGTAGGTCCGGTCCTCGAAGGGCGAGGGCGGCACCGGCAGGCGGAACCCCGAGGTGGCGCGCGAGGGCTCCAGCAGCACCGTCCAGCGGTGGCCCTGCCGGTTGGTGAAGACCACGCGCACCAGCGTGGCGCCGCTCAGCCCGGGATCCGTCAGGAAGCGGAACTGGCGGCCCTCCAGGCCCTGGTAGGGCGCCGCGTCGAAGTTGTACCGGGCTCCGTCGGGGATGGGCAGGAAGCTGCTGGCGAGCTGCACCGGCGTGCTGCCCTTCGCGTCGAAGGTGAGCCCCTCCAGGGGTTGCACGAGCGCGCTGCTGGCCGAGCCCGCCGCCGCGTCGTCATGGAGCCCCGCGTGGGAGGTGGCGAGGACGATCAGCCGGTAGGCGCTGCCCTCCAGGCCGTGGTGCGCGGGAGCCATGCGGACGCTCACGAGCCCCGGAGCCGGGAGCCCCGCCTGCACATCCGTGTTGGGATCCGCCGGAGCCACGTTCACCGCGAGCCCCAGGCCCAGCGGCACCCCCCCCCGCCCCGGCACGCTCACCGTCCCGAGCACGAAGGCCTCGTCCAGGAAGGCGCCGCGGTAGCGAGGCAGCGAGGGGACTCGCACGGCGAACTGGAAGCCCAGGGGCAGTTGCTGGAAGTCATGATCCACCGAGGCGAAGTGCGTGGTGTCGTGGAGATCTGGCGCCCCGCTGGCGGCCCCAGGCGTGGGAAGCAGCCGGAACTGCACGTCGCGGACGACGGAGGACTGGAGGCGCCGCAGCAGCGGGATGCTCTGCATGAGCACCTGGCTCACGTCGAGCGTGGGGCCTAGCAGGCTCGGCGGGATCTCCGTGGGCGGCACATCCCCCGCGAGCGCCCACCCGGTCCGTGTGCCGCATGTCCCCGAGCGGATGGATTCCTCGGCGTTGGCGATGCCCGCGAGGCTGGCGTCACACACTCCCGCCACTCCGGGCGCCGAGTACTCGGCCCGCACCGGGTTGGAGGGCAACGCCAGGTACGCGTTCGCCGGCAGCACCCACTCGCGCGGCAGCCCTCCCAGGTTCACCGTCACCTCGCTCGCGGGGCCCATGAGCTGCTCGGGCGCCAGCTCCTCGCCAAGCCCTGGCATGGACAGGCCCGCGTAGCCCACGTGGAGGTTCGACGTGGCCGGCAGGTCGCGGAAGGTGCCCCGGGCTCCGCCGTAGAGCTCCAGCGGATTGCGCCGCAGCGGCAGCACCAGCTCCCCTGTCCCCGCGTCCGCGTCATAGTGCGCCAGCGTGAGGTAGCCGTGGTCCGCGTGGAAGGCCGTGAGGCTCACCACGCCCGCGGCGGGCACGTTCGCCACGCCACTCGCGTCCGTCCCGCCCGTGCCGATCGGAGTGCCCGTCGCATCCGCGGCCACCACGACCGCGCCCTGCAGCGGCCGTCCGGTCAGCTCGTCCGTCACCACCACGCGCAGCGAACGAGCGTCCAGCTTCGGAGCCAGCACCGTCACCCGAGCGCGGCAGCTCGCCGAGCCCACCCGGGCCTCGACGGCCTCCGAGGAGGGAGCGGGTGTCTCGAGCGTGAAGGTGGCGCTCGTCCCCGAGCCAGCGCCCGTCACCGCTGCTCCCACCCCGGCCCAGGTGATGCCCTCCGTGAGCACCACGGGCTTGCCCGCGCCATCACTCACCGTCACGTCGAAGCGCACCTGCGTCCCCGAGCGGCCGATGACGAAGTCCGGCGTCACCTGGCAGGACGCCGCGGCCGACGCCGCCGGAGCCGCCCCGCACCGCCCATCCCGGCACGCCAGCCCCGCGCCGCAGTCGGCGTCCCTCGAGCACAGCGACGCCACGCACTTGCCCGAGTCGCACTGGCAGCCCAGCGGGTTGGTGTCGCACTCGGCCAGCGCATACGTGCCCCGCTTCGCCGCGCCACAGTCCTCCCGGGCGCGGCAGGCCGCCTCGCACCGGGACGCCGCCGTGTTGCAGAAGAACAGCGACGGATCCGGGCAGTCCTGATCCACCGTGCACGGCGTATCTCCCGCCGTGGGAGGCCGAGGGGCCTCCGAGCCATCATCTGACGCACAGCCATTCAGCGCCGGGCCCATGCAGAGCAGGCCCAGCAGCGGCACCAGGCGAGCCACAGGGTTCATCGCGCACTCCGTGTTCTTTCGCAGACAAGCTCGCCTGACCTTACAGACAGCCAGGGGGCCTGTCGCGCGCAGGCCCCGCATCCCACCATTGGATTTCCCGCCGCGCCGGTCGATGATTCGGACCATGGCCCGCCAAGAGCCCAAGTCCCTGGAATCTCTCCTGCCTCGCATCCTCGCTCGTATCGCCGAGGAGTCCGGGAAGGGACACTCCCTGGCCCCCGTCTGGGCCGCGGCAGTAGGCCCCCAGATTGCCAGGCACACCTCTCCGTACACCCTTCAAGCCGGCACGCTGGTGGTCACCGTGGCGAGCGCCGAGTGGGCTCGGACCTTGTCGCTGGAAGAGGCCTCGCTGTGCGAGCGGCTCAATGCCCGGCTGGGAGCGGGCACGGTGAAGGCGCTGTCGTTCCGGCTGGGGGGATGATGTTCACCGTCGCCCTCACCGTCCTGCTGGCCGCCGCGCCGCTGACGCCCGAGTCCATGGAGCGGCAGGCCGCCCAGCACGTGCTGCGCGAGTTCGAGCGCGTGGGGCGCCGCTCGCCCGTGCAGGATCCCGCGCTCACCGAGGCCGCGCGCCGGCTGGCCCGCGAGGCGCTGAGCTCGCGCAACCCCACGGGCGTGCCGGATCTGCACTCGCTCACGCTGGCCCTCAGCGACTCGGGCGCGGCCGACCCGAGCCCCTTCCACTTCGTCATCCGCGCCTGGGCCCACTCCCACGCCATCGAGACCTTCCTGGCGCGCAAGGACTTCAACACCGCGCCGGCCACCCACTTTGGCGTGGGCGTGGTCACCGCGGGCGAGCGCGCGGCCCTGTTCCTGCTGCTCTCGGACCGGAAGGCGGAGCTGCAGCGCTTCCCGCGCGACTTCCCGCGCCCCGGCGCCACCCAGGAGCTGTGCGGCGAGCTGGTGCCTCAAATGACTGGGGCGGACGTGTACGTCACCCTGCCGGACGGCAACGTGGACCGGGTGCCGCTCACGCGCGAGGTGGGCCAGAAGTTCTGCACGCAGCTCAAGTTCCCCAAGGCCGGTGGCTACACCGTGGAGGTGATTGGCCGCTCGCCCAAGGGCCCCGAGGTGGCGGCCCTCTTCCTGGTGGACGTGGGCGGCCCCAGCCAGCGCGGCGACGAGGAGCCCGTCTCCGAGCCCACCACCGTCCCGGAGGCCCGGCAGGCCATCCTCCAGCGCATCAACAGCCTGCGCCACGCGTTCAACCTGAGCGCCTTGACGCCGGATCCCGCGCTGGATGCGGTGGCGCAGGCCTACAGCGATCGCATGGCGCGCGAGGGCTTCTTCGCCCACGTGGCGCCGGACGGCTCGGACCTGCGAGGGCGGATGGCGGCCTCGGGCCCGGCCTACCGCAGCGCGGGGGAGAACCTGGGCATGGCGCCGGGCCCGCTGTCCGCGCACTTCGGCATCGAGCACAGCCCGGGCCACCGCAAGAACCTGCTCTCGCCGCAGTTCACCAACGCGGGCATCGGCGTGACGTTCCAGACGGTGGAGGGCCGTCCCCAGGCCATCGTCACCGAGGTGTTCTCCGCCTCCGTGCTGCCCGCCACGGCCGATCCGCTCGTGGAGACGTACAAGGCGCTGGACGGCATCCGCAAGCAGTACAAGCTGCCGCCGCTCAAGCGCAACGAGGTGCTCGAGCAGATCGCCACCGACCATGTGAAGCGCGCGCTCAAGCAGGACACGCCCAAGGCGCACCTGCCCGACTCGAACGTGCACGAGCGTGTCTTCCACGCCGCGCCGGACGCCAAGAGCGCGGCGGTGGATATCTACGTGGCGGAGGATCCCACCGCCGCGCCCGAGTCCAAGAGCCTGCTCGATGCCCGCAACAACCAGGTGGGCGTGGGCATCATCCGCGGAGACTCGGCGAGCTTCGGCAAGGACCGGTATTGGGTGGTGGTCATCTACACCACGCCCCGGTGAACCTAGACGGGGCGGCGCTGGGTGGCGTAGGCCTCGATGCCCATCTGCGGCGGCGCCACCTGTTGGTACAGCGGGCACTTCATGCAGGAGAAGGACTGCCAGCCGCGGCGCACCGCCTCGTCGAGGCAGTTGTCGTAGTGGTGGCAGTTCAGATTGCGATGGCTCTCGACGCCAGCGCGCTTGGGACCCGCTTCGGGGTTGATGGTCTGCGGCAGATCAGACGGACACGGCTTCATGAATGGAGCCCTCCCACGGTAAGCAATTCCCCCCCGGAGCTCAGATGAATCAGCGAAGCAACCTACGAAGGCCTCCCCTACCAGCGGTAGAGGGCTACGGCTTGTGGCGGCGCAACCTAATGAGGTCTGGGCTGTGACGCAACGGGTCGAGACAGCATGTCTCCCTACCTGACACTTCACCTTGGCGGCTTGGAACCCGAGCGACAGGGGCTGAACATTTCCAGGCCTTCTTGGGCGCGCCGATCTAGGACTTGTTGGGGCGGCTGTCAAACCACCCCCAGGATACCCGGCCGGGGGAATGCCCCCCGAACGCCTTGCGTTAAAGTGCGCCCAGGGTGAGAGCGGAGAGGCAAGACCCATGAAGTGGAGTGGATTGGTGGCGGGGCTCTTTTCGGGGGCGGCGCTGGCACAGGCGCCGGCGACGCTGGAGGCCGTGCGGCTTCACCGGCCCGAGGCGAGCGCTCTCGTCCGTGAGGAGCTGAAGGCCTGTGATGCCAGCAAGTGCCCGGATTCCGCGCGGTTGGCGCTCCTGGCAGGCACGCTGGTGCTCTCGGACGGCGAGGTGGCCGAGGCCCGGCAGCTCCTCGATTCGCACCCGGCTCCTGCGGGGCTGGAGGCCTTCCACGCTTATTACCGGGGTCAGGCGCTCTTCTACTCGGGGGACGCGGAGGGGGCCGCCGGAGCCTTCTCCCTGGCGGTGCAGCAGGCGCCACCCTCGCTGGAGCCCCGCGCGAGAGCCCGGCTGGGCGAGGCGCTGCTGAAGGCCGGCAAGTTCGCCCGAGCCATGCCCGTGCTGGAGACGGCCGCGAACCAGACGCCCTCCGCGGAGCTGCTCTTCGAGCGCGCGCAGGCTCGCAGCGCCACGGGCAATGCCGCGGGCGCGCGGGAGGACCTGCGCGCGGTGGCGCTGCGCTACCCCACGCACCCGTACGCGGATGAGGCGCTCGCGAAGCTGGAGGCGCTCACCCCGCCGGTGCGGCTGGCGCTCCCCGAGCACTTGAAGCGAGCCCGCGCGCTGCTGGAGGGCGGTCAACCCTCTCGCGCGCTGACGGAGCTGGAGACAGCGGAGCAGCGCAAGCTGGTGAAGGGCCCGGCGCCGAAGGCGGAGGTGGCCCTCATCCGGGCGCAGGCGCTGTACGCCACGGGGCACGCGGAGGATGCGGAGAAGGCGCTGGCCGAGGCGCGCAAGGGGCCGCCGGTGGTGGCCGCCGAGGCGGCGCTGGTGACGGCGCGGCGAGCCTTGAGGGCCAACGAGAACGACAAGGCCCGGCAGCTGATGGCCGCGCTGGACAAGAGCTGGTCCAAGCAGCCCGCCGGGGACGAGGGAGGCTTCTTCGCGGCCTGGCTGGACCTGCAGGGCGGACGCTACGAGGACGCGGTGAAGTCCTTCACCCTCTTCGAGAAGCGCTACCCGCACTCGCGGCGGCGTGACGAGGGTATGTGGTTCCACGCGCTCTCGCTGCTGGAGCTGAAGAAGTACTCCGAGGCTCGCGACGAGCTGGGCCGGCTGGTGGACAACTTCCCGCGCAGCAGCCTGGTGCCGCAGGCGCGCTACTGGATGGCTCGGAGCCAGGAGCTGGGCGGCGCTTCGGCGGACGTGACCGGGCCGGCGTACGAGAGCGTGCTCACCATCGCCCCGGCCTCCTTCTACGCGCTGCTGGCCAGCGAGCGCCTGCGCGCGCTGGGCCGCACGCCTCCGCCCGCCTTCCCCGAGCCGCCGAAGCAGCTCACCGTCCCGCGTCCGCCGGAGCTGGAGCTGGCGGTGGCACTCACTCAGGCGGGCCTCTTCCCGGACGCCGCCGAGGAGGTGGAATCCCGCGCCGCGCGCATCCACTCTCCCGAGCAGGCCTTGCCCTTCGTGCACGCGCTGCTGTCCATGGGCGAGTACGGCTATGCCCACGCCGTCGCCGCGCGGCACCTGTGGGGCCGGGCCTTCGGCGAGCGGGCCCCGGACGCGCTGGCCGCCTTCTATCCCCGAGCGTTCGAGTCGGCGGTGGAGTCGGCGGCCACTCGCGCCGAGGTGGAGCCGTACCTCGTCTGGGCGATCATGCGCCGCGAGAGCGCCTTCCGCCCCGAAGTGGCCAGCGCGGCGGATGCGCGCGGGCTGATGCAGCTCATCCCTCCCACGGGCACGGCCATCGCGGAGAAGCTCGCCGAGCCCAAGCCCAACCCGGCGGATCTCTTCGCGCCGGACCTCAACATCCGCTACGGCTCCTGGTACCTGGGGCAGCTGATGAAGCGCTTCGCGCACCCGGTGCTCGCGGCGGCGGCCTACAACGCGGGCCCCAAGGCCACGGCGAAGTGGGCCAAGGAGAAGGGCTCGCTGCCGTTGGATCTCTTCGTCGAGGAGATCCCCTTCCGCGAGACGCGCGGCTACGTGAAGCAGGTGGTGGCGGATCTGTACCTTTACCGCACGTTCTACGGCGGCAAGACGGCGCTGCCTCCGCTGACGTTGACGGTCCCCGCTCCCGCGACGGAGGGCGTGAACTTCTAGCTACGCGCCGCGCCGGGCGAGCCGGCGCCGGATCTCATCCTCCAGCTTGTGCACCACCTCGGACAGGGGCATGGAGCTGGAGTCCATGCGCACCGCGTCCTCGGCGGCCTTGAGCGGCGCCACGGCTCGCGCCGAGTCATCCCTGTCCCGCTTGGTCTGATCCGACAGCACGTCCTCGAGCGAGCTCTCCACGCCCTTCTGGAAGAGCTCCTCGAAGCGGCGCCGGGCGCGCACCTCGGGCGAGGCCTCCAGGAAGAACTTGGCGTCCGCGTCCGGGAACACCACGGTGCCAATGTCGCGGCCCTCGAGGATGGCGCCCTTCTCCGCCTCCAGCGCCAGCCGCCGCTGCAGCGCCAGCAGCCCCGAGCGCACCACTGGCCGGCTGGACACCTGCGAGGCCGCCATGGAGTTCTCCGGCGTGCGGATCTCCCCGGACACGTCCTGCCCGTCCAGGAAGACGTGGTTCTCCTCGCCCACCACCTGGAAGTGGATGCGGATGCGCCCGAGCAGCTCGCCCAGCCGCGCGTCGTCATCGAAGGCGATGCTCTCGCGACGGGCCATCAGCGCCACGCAGCGGTAGATGGCGCCCGTGTCCACCAGATCGAACCCGAGCCGCCGCGCCAGCAGCTTGGACACGGTGGACTTGCCAGCCCCCGCGGGCCCGTCGATGGCGACGATGAAGGGTCTCACGTGCGCACTCTCCCTCAGCGCCCGGAGAACACGCCGAGCGCGCGGAACTTTTCGTAGCGGTCCTTCACCAGCTCGTCGGGCGTGAGCTCGGCCAGCTCGCTCAGGTGCTTGCGCAGCACCTTGCCCAGGTTCTCGGCTGTCTTGGGATGATCCCGGTGGGCGCCGCCAGCGGGCTCGGGCACCACCTCGTCAATGACCTTCATGCCCAGCAGATCCTTGGCGGTGAGCTTGAGCGCGTCCGCTGCCTTGTCCGCCTGCGTGGAGTCCCGGAAGAGGATGGAGGCGCAGCCCTCGGGCGAGATGACCGAGTAGACGCTGTTCTGCATCATCAGCACGCGGTTGCCCACGCCGATGGCCAGCGCGCCGCCCGAGCCGCCCTCGCCAATCACGGTGGAGATGATGGGCACCTTCAGCCGGCTCATGACCTCCAGGTTGACGGCGATGGCCTCGGCCTGGCCGCGCTCCTCGGCGCCGATGCCGGGGTAGGCGCCCGGGGTGTCCACGAAGGTGAAGATGGGCTTCTCGAAGCGCTCGGCCAGCTCCATCAGCCGCCGCGCCTTGCGGTAGCCCTCGGGGCGCGGCATGCCGAAGTTGCGCGCCATGTTCTCCTTGGTGCTGCGGCCCTTCTGGTGGCCAATCAGCATGACGGGCTTGCCATCCAGCCGGGCGAAGCCGCCGACGATGGAGGGATCCTCGCCAAAGAGCCGGTCCCCGCACAGCTCGAAGAAGTCGGTGAACAGCAGCTGCACGTAGTCCTGGAAGTAGGGCCGGGCGTTGTGGCGGGACAGCTGCACCACCTGCCACCGCGACAGATCGCTGAAGATCTCCGTCTGGAGCTTCTTGGCCTTCTTCTCCAGCTTGGAGATCTCGGAGGAGAAGTCCACGGACCCACTGGTGGAGAGGACCTTGAGTTCCTCGATTTTCTTCTCCAGTTCGATGAGCGGGCGTTCGAAGTCGAGCGCGTAGCCAGTACCAGTCGCCATGGGGCCGACCTAGCACCTGCCCCCAGGGAGGTTCAATGCGCAAGCCACTTCGCACCCCCCCACTGTTACGCCGTGCGTAGAATGCGTGCCCGCCGCCTCCCGTCCGGAGAGACATGATGCGCCTGGCCCTCCCGCTGCTCGCCCTGCTCCTGGCCCTGCCGGCCGCCGCCCAGCCAGCTCCGGCGGGGCAGTCCGCCAAGGAGCTCAACACCACGGGGTTCCGCCTGTACCAGGAAGGCAAGTACGGCGAGGCGCTCGAGAAGTTCCGAGCCGCCACCCAGGCGGACCCCAAGCACGCGCTGGCCCAGTACAACGTGGCCGCCACGCTCGGGGTGCTGCGCAAGCAGGGCAAGGTCTGCGACTACGACGCCTACCGGGAGACCATCCTCCAGTACCTCACGGCGGCGGTGAAGCTGGACCCCAAGCGGCTCAAGCGGGCCAAGGAGGACGCGGATCTGGATCCCATTCGGGACACGGTGGGGTGGCAGCGCCTGCTCGGCCGTTCGCCCACACGAGCGGCGGACGTGCCGGAGATCCTCCGCCAGGTGAGCTGGTTCGGCCCTGGGGTGGGCGCCTACGGAACGCTGGTGACGCTGCGCTTCGAGGAGGGTGGCAAGGCCGTGCTGATCCGAAAGACTCCACGGGACGAAGGCCCGCCGAAGGCCGAAACAATCACCGGCACCTACAGCGTGAAGGGCACCCAGGTGCAGGTGCAGTTCCCAGGAGAGCAACCGGACACCGGCAGCCTCGACGCACAGGGGACGCTGACCTTCAAGAAGCTGGGCCGCTTCACCGACTCGCCCTCCGAGTGCGAGGCCTGAACGACGACGCCCCCTCCCGCGCTTCCAAGAGCGCCAGGACGGGGGCGTCATGCGTTACACCGGCTCGCCTCAGGCGGCCTTGATCTTCACCGGGGCGGAGAGGGCGTACCACGCGGTGCGGAAAGCCTTGAGTTCGCGCAGGCCCGCTGGGTGGCGGCCGAGCGCCGGAGCCATGGTGACAGGCAGGCCGATCTTCTTCTCGATGACCTTGGCCGCGTTCAGCTCCAGCTTGCGGCGGTTCTCGCACTTGGGGCAGGTGGACTTCGGGCCCACGCGGTTGACGAGCACCCGCTCCACATGGAGCTTCTTCGCCTGGAGGTACTCCACCAGCCGCTCGGTGCGCGAGGCCGCCAGATCCTCGCCGCGCGTGACGACGACGAAGCGCGACTCGGTGGGGGTGGCCAGCGCCTGCTCGAAGCGCTGAACGTGCTTGAGCATGGCGGCCACGTCATCAGCCAGCTCGCCCAGGCCCTTGGACTTGTACTTGGCCACGATCGCGTGGAGCGCGCCCAGCCACGTCTTCGCCGTGTCGGCCAGCTCCACCACCCGCATGGAGTTGATCATGGGCGCCGGGTCCACGACGATGCGCTTGAAGCGCTCCTGCACCAGCGCGTCCGTGAGGCACGAGAGCGCCGCGAACTCGTCGATGCCCGGAGGCGCGCACTCCAGCAGGTTGCGCAGCGCGGCCAGATCCGCCGGCACGTCCCCGCCCGCCTTCGGAGCGCCCTCGAAGGCCTTCTCCGCCTTCTCCTTCAGGCGCTTGCGCAGGGCGTTGAACCAGCCGTTCACGTCCAGCTCGCGGGCGTAGAGGCCCTTGGTGCCCTTCACCTGCGTCTCGGTGTCGGTGAGGCGGCTCTGCAGCACGTCCGACAGCGAGTGCGCCGGATCCGTGGAGATGAGGAGCACCGGCCCCTCCTTCTCCGTCAGCGTCACCGCGGCGGCCGCGGCACAGGAGCTCTTGCCCACCCCGCCCTGCCCCACGAAGAAGATCAGCCGAGTGGGAGGCAGCGGCGGCGCGGCGATGGGAGGCATGGACGGGGCGCGCACCAGCGCTGGCGGACCCTCGGCGGCGGAGAACTCCAGCGCCTTGGTCTCCTTGCCGCCCATCCACTGGCCCGCGAACTCCTTGAGCCCATCCAGCCCGCGCGGAGCCAGCTCCCGCTTGGCGATGAGCTGCACCGGTACCGCCTTGTCCAGCCCCTGGAACTTGCGAACGTGCGGCGCTTGAAGGCCCCGGCGGCCCTGACAGGCAGGACAGCCGCCCTTCTCCTCCACCTGGTTGACGAGGATCTCCGCCACCGGGATGGCGCGCTCGCGCAGCTGCGCGAAGTACATGCGCGTCTGCGCCTCGGGCACCGGCTCGGCCAGCGCCACCAGGTGGAACGCGGAGCGAGTGCCGTCCTTGATCAGCGCCAGCAAGCGCTCGGCCTTGGCGGCCACCTCGTCCAGGAAGCTTCCCTCGGCCGGCGCGGCCTCCTTCTTGCCCTTGCCGCCCGAGGCCGCCTTCTCCGCGCCAACCTTCACAATGCCCAGGAACTTGCGCAGGCCCTGGGGCAGATCGAACAGGCGCAGCGTGTGGCTGGTGGGGGACGTGTCGACGACGACGCGGTCGAACTCCTTGCCCTCGAGGAACTCCAGCACCTGGAAGAGGCCCACCAGCTCCTCGAGCCCCGGCACCGCCTGGGCGAAGAGCTTGCCGAGATCCTCCTCCGTCAGCACCGTGCCCTTGCCGGCGGCCTTCTCCAGCGCGGGGACATACCTGGCGGCGAAGGCCTTGAGCAGCGCCGCGGGCTCCAGCTCCGCCGCGTACAGGCCCCCCTCGCCCTTGCCGGCCACCAGCTTCGTGGGCTTCGCCGGCAGCTTCTTCTTCACCAGATCGGACAGCGACCGCGTCGGATCCAGGGAGACGAGGAGCACCTTCTCCTTGGGCGCGTTGTCAGCCAGCTCCAACGCATAGGACGCCGCGAGCGTGCTCTTTCCAACACCGCCCTTGCCGCCGAAGAAGTGAAGAACTTGCGCATCGCTCATTGCGTCGTGGCCTTCCTTGACGCCCCCCGACGGCTTCCGAATCGTCCATCCGTAGACAGCCGCGGATCAGGCGCTGGAGTCCCCAGCCAGGTCATGGCCTGAGCCGGAACCCCATGTATGAGAGGCCCCGAGAATCCCCCGTCCGGAGGGTAAAAGTCAAGAAGTGACGCGGGTTTTGCAGCCCTGGCCCACCATTTGACGCGGTGTGCCAGGTTGCTCGGAAGCTCGGCGTCCGGCGAACTCCAAAGGCGCGAAATCCGGACTGGAATCCCTACCTGGAGGGTCTACTACCGGAGATCGGCCTCACCGGATCCACTGCCACTCTCCCCCCCCGCCGCTTTGATCAAGCCGCCCGTCATGGACTGCCCCTGCTGGCGGGCCTCGGCCGCATAGCGGTTGAGCTTGTTGTAGAGGGTCTTTTCCGACACCCCGAGGATCTCCGCGGTGCGGGCCTTGTTGTTCCCGTTCCGCTGGAGGCTGCCGAGGATGTACTCGCGCTCCACGGCGTCCAGCGACAGGCCGTAGGGCAGGCGGAAGTTGTGGCGCTCGGGGCTCTTGCCCGCCATGTCGGGGGGCAGGTGCTCGCGGGTGATCAGCTCGCCGTCGCAGAGGATGACGGCGCGCTCCACGGCGTTGCGCAGCTCGCGGATGTTGCCCGGCCAGTCATGGGCCTTGAGCACCTCCAAGGCCTCCGGGTGCACGCCGGTGACGCGCTTGGCCGAGTCCCCGCCGAACTTCTCCACGAAGTGCTGCACGAGGATCGGGATGTCCTCGCGGCGCTCGCGCAGCGGTGGCAGGTGGACCTGGAAGACGTTGAGGCGGAAGTAGAGATCCTCGCGGAAGCGCTGGTTCTTGATCTCCTGCTTGAGATCGCGGTTCGTGGCGCACAGCACGCGCACGTCCACCTCGATCTCCACCTTGCCGCCCAGCCTTCGCAGCCTGCCCTCTTCCAGCACGCGCAGCAGCTTGGCCTGCAGCTCGATGGGGATCTCCCCCAGCTCGTCCAGGAAGAGCGTGCCGCCGTGAGCCATCTCGAAGACGCCCGGGCGGCGCTGATCGGCGCCGGTGAAGGCGCCACGCTCGTGGCCGAAGAACTCGGACTCGATCAGCGTGGCCGGGATGGAGGCGCAGTTGATGGCGATGAAGGGCTTCTCGCGCCGCAGGGACAGGTTGTGGATGGCGCGCGCCACCACCTCCTTGCCCGTGCCGGACTCGCCCGAGATGGCCACGCTGGCCTTGGAGGGCGCCACCTTCTCGATCAGCTCGCCCACCTTGCGCATGGCCCCGGACTGGGCAATCAGCTCCTGCTGCCCGAGCTGCTTGAGGCGCCGGCGCAGCGTCTGCACCTCGCGCAGCGTCTCCTTCTTCTCCAGCGCGCGCTCGATGCAGACCTTCAACCGAGCAATATTGAGCGGCTTCTCGATGAAGTCGTAGGCGCCCTCCTTGATCGCCGCCACGGCGGCGTCGATGGTGCCTCGGCCCGTGAGGAAGACGACGGGGCAGTCCGGCAGCTCCTCGCGGAGCTGGCGCAACAGCCACAGGCCATCCGTTTCCGGCATGGCCAGGTCCGACAGGACGACATCCGGCCGGAACTCGCCTGCCTTCCGCAGGGCATCGTGCCCGTCGAACGCGACCTCGACTTTGTGCCCCCAGGTGCCGAGCATCTCTGCCAGCGCCTCGCACGTCGCGCGCTCGTCATCTACGGCCAGAATTCGTGCGCTGCCCAAGATGGAGACCTCCCTACTGCGTTGCTCGCAAACGAAAATCCAGACTGAAAGTGAAGCCGCGCGTCCGGGTTGGACGAACTCAGGCGCGCGTGAAGAGGAAGCGGCAGATCCCGGCTCGGATCTGGAACTCGACGCCCAGCTGCGCGCAGCGCAGGCCCAGCGCCGCCACCACGTCCGGCGCCTGCTCGGGAGCGCCGCCGCCCGCGTCCGTCACCTCGAGCACGGCGCAGGGGCCCTCGACGCGAACGCAGACGCCCACCTCGGTGCCCATCTCGGAGCGCCCGAAGGCGCGCAGCAGGGCCTGCACCAGGAAGAAGCTCAGCTCGCTGGTGTCCTGGAGCCGCACGCGGATATCCGGCTCGATCGCCGTCTGCAGCTTGAGGCGCCGCCGCCGGCTCTCGTGGGCGAGCACCTCCAGCGAGCGCTTGGCCACCTCCGACAAGGCCGCGTCCCCCGGCGCGCTGCTGCGCAGGACGATGAAGTCCGAGAACTGGCGGAGGATGCCGTCCACGCGCTGGATCTGATCGCGCATGGCCTTGATGTTCTTGGCCTGCGACGGAGGCACCTCGCCGGTCTCCGCCTTCAGCTTCTCGGAGAGCACCTCGAGGTTGATCGAGAGCGCGTTGAGCGGGTTGCGGACATCATGCAGAAGGCTGTCCATGAGCGTGGGGACAGCGCCGTAGCGCGCGGCCCCCACCACTGGATCCGACCCCTCCTGAACCGCAGGCACACTGGTCACAGCCGTGGACATAACCACCGGGAACTCCTCAGGATTTATCACCATCCGCCGCGCCCCGCCTACCGGTGCGAGGATTTAGGGAGTGCTCCAGGAAACGGCAACCCCTGGGCCGGTAATTCTTGCCGAAGTCGGGGAATTTCCTTGTCAGTCCGCCTGCTTGGCAACCGGTTGGAGTGTCCTTGAGGAGACGTTGCCCCCGCACAGCCCCTGTTGGCGTGCCTGGAGGTGTCGCTGAGTGAACGAAGCGGGGGGCGCGATCAGCGCGGCTCGGGCGGCTGGGCGGCTTCCCCGAGGCCGGTGAGCTCCAGGCCGATCTTGGCGGCGTACTCGAAGATGCGGGGATCTCTGTAGAACTCGCCGAAGACGATGCGGGTGCAGCCGCTGTTGGCGATCAGCTTGAAGCACGGCCAGCAGGGGCTGGCGGTGGTGTAGATGGTGGCGCCGTCAATGCCCACGCCATTCTTGGCGGCCTGGATGATGGCGTTGGCCTCGGCGTGGACGGTGGCGACGCAGTGGCCGTTCTCCATCATGTGGCCCACGTCGTCGCAGTGAGGCAGCCCGCGGATGGAGCCGTTGTAGCCGGTGGAGAGGATGGTGCGATCACGGACCAGCAGGGCTCCCACGTGCTTGCGATCGCACGTGGCCCGAGTGGCCACCTGGCGCGCGATGTCCATGAAGTACTGATCCCACGAGCTGCGCTGCTGGCCCAAGGTGTCCCCTCCTAGCCGAAAGCCGCGGGCGATGTAGCGCGATGGGCTTGGGATGCCAATGGCCGAGACCTGTCGAGTGATCGACGAACGGCTCGCTCCAACCTTGGTCCGATGGGAGAGCGTCCCCAGTTTCCCTACTGGGGGACGGTCGGGATGGGTCGAGGGTACGGGGCGTTGTGGGGAGCATGGCTGGGAGCAGTGCCCGCACTGGCGCAGGAGCCACCGGCCGAGGTGCGCAGCCTGCATGAGGTGCAGGGTTCCATCGCGGCGGTGGATGCGAGCGGAGGCACGCTGACGCTGGAGCACCCGAGCGGGAAGGTGCAGCTGCGAGTGGACGGCAACACGACGATCTTCCTGCCCGGCCACACGGGGCGGCTGACGGAGCTGAAGGCGGGCCAGCACGTGCGGGCCGCGTACGAGCCGAGAGAGCGCGGCGCGGTAGCGCAGTGGATCGAACTATTGGAGCCCTGAGGCAGGCCCCAACTGTCCATCAGCGAACTCCTGGGTTTGACTCGGGGCGCGTGTTGCCCTACGCAGCCGCGCACCACCCAAGGAGGGGGGACTGATGAAGCGTACGATTCTGGTGTGTACCGCTGCCGTTGTGCTTGCTGGTTCGGCCTGGGCTCAGGGCAAGGACGCGAAGAGCGCCGCAACTCCTGCCGCGCCCGCGCAGGGCAACGCGATGCAGGGCATGGACATGAGCAAGATGGGCCCGGAGGCTCGCAAGCCCACCAACGAGAAGCAGACGAAGAAGGAGATCGAGGACTTCTTCAAGAAGCAGGAAGAGGCCATGCAGAAGGGCGACATGGAGGCGGCCACCGCGGCGGTGGACTTCCCGATCTACATGGCGACCGACGACATGAAGGGCACGCCCGAGACGAAGGAGTACAACCGCGAGCAGTACATCGCGATGATGAAGCCCTTCCACGACAGCATGCCGAAGGACACGAAGGTGACGCACAAGCCGACGATCACGGTCCTCTCGGACTCGCTGGCGAACGTGACCGACGAGTTCACCATGACGATGGGCAAGCAGAAGATGAGCGGCCGCAACGCGGGCCTGCTGGTGAAGCGTGACGGCCAGTGGAAGTGGAAGTCGATGGTCGAGGCGGGCTGGGGCGGGATGGCTCCGCCGCAGGGTGCCAGCGGCAGCGGTCAGATGATGCCCGAGGGCAAGAAGTAAAAGCGGTCACCCGCTCCCCTGCCCCACTCCCTCTCCTGGGACTGGGGCAGGGTTGTGGGAGTCTCCCGGCAATGGGTCAGTGCTTGGCCGAGTCGTCGCCCCAGAGCTCCTTCAGGCGCGCATCGCGGCCACAGCCGAAGCGGTAGTAGCGATAGCGCACGGGGTTCTTCAGGTAGTAGTCCTGGTGGTAATCCTCGGCCGGGTAGAAGGTGGAGGCCGGGACGATCTGGGTGACGATGGGCTGCTTGAAGCGGCCCGAGGCCTCGAGCTGGCGCTTGGATTCCTCGGCGAGCCGCTGCTGCTCCGCATCGTGGTAGAAGATGACGGAGCGGTACTGGGTGCCGTGGTCGCAGAACTGCGCGTTCGACGTGAGCGGATCCACGTTGTGCCAGAAGACCTCGAGCAGCTGCGAGTAGGTCACCTTGCTCGGGTCAAAGACCACCTGGACGGACTCGGCGTGGCCGGTGGTGCCGCTGGAGACCTCTTCGTACGTGGGGTTGACCTTCGTCCCACCCGTGTAGCCCGACGTCGTGGAGATCACCCCCGGCAGCTTGTCGAACGGGCCTTCCATGCACCAGAAGCAGCCCCCGGCGAACGTGGCCGTGGCCAGCTTCGGCTCCTCCTTCTTCTCGGGCGCGGGCGCGGGTGTGGAGGTCCCAACCTGGGGCTCCGGCTTCTTTGGGGACTCGGGAGCAGCCGGCCCGGCGGCGAAGGCGCCGATTCCCACGAGTGTGGAGGCCAGGGCGAACAAGACAAGACGGGTGGAGCGAGAGAGCATGGCGGTCCTTTCCTTCTCTCGCTTCTACGCACGAACCGCCTGAGCCGTTACATCCTCCGCGAGGCTCACGGGACGTAGAGCTCCGTTCCGGCCAGCGGACCACTGCTCGAGTGGCCGCCCGCGACCAGGACGTCTCCCGTGGGCAGCACGCAAGCGGTGTGGTGCGATCGAGCCGTGGCCAACGCGCCCGCGGCCTCCCACTGCTCCGTGCTCGGGTCGAACAGCTCCGCGCTGGCCAGGACGCTGGAATTCATTCCCCCCACCACCAGCACCTGTCCCGTAGGAAGCAGGGTCGCCGTGTGGAAGGCACGAGTCCTGGCCGTGGGAGCAACCCCGGACCAGGTCCCCGTCACCGGGTCGTACTCCTCCGCGCTGGCCAGCCCGCCATGCGCTCCGAGCCCTCCCACCACCAGGACCTTGCCAGTGGGCAGCAGCACCACCGTGTGCTCGTAGCGAGCCACGGCCAGGCGCCCTGAAGGAAGGTGCCTGTACCCCTCCAGGTGCATGGACCCGGTCTCGCCGGGCCCTTCCCCTACCGCTGCGCGGTCTGCCCGGAGCCACCCTCGGAGGCGCGCACCAGCAGCCGGCCGTAGCCCTTGGACTCGAGGAACTTGCGCACCTTGGAGGTCGGCGCCGCGAACGTCTCCCCGGGCATCGGCACGTCGAAGCTGTAGTCCTTGTCCGCCACCGCGAAGCCCACCTTCGCCGTGCGGTAGCCCTCGACGATCGCCAGCAGCTTGCCCGTCTCCAGGCTGAAGATGCCGCCACCCGAGGCCCCGTACCCGATCGGCGCGTCCGTCTTCACCATCTTCGGGCACTTGCTCTCGTGGTCCCACTCCACCTGCGACAGCATCCCGCCCGACAGCGACAACGCCTTTCCGAACGGACACGCCGCCACCACCACGTTCTCACCCAGCTCCAGCTCCGGGTCCGTCGCCAGCTCGGCCGGAGACAGCTCCTGGCCCGGCACGCGCAGCAGCGCCAGATCCATCTCCGGCACATGGCCCACGGCCACCACCTGCACCGGATACTCCGTCACCTCGGCCTGGTGCTCCTGGGTGACGACCATCTTCGGATCCTGCAGATCATCCACCTCCACCGCGTGCGCGTTGGTGATGATGTAGCTCGACACCCCAGCGGGCGTGCGCTCGGAGCCAATCACCACGCCCGAGGCCGTGCGCCGGGCCTTGCCGCCCTCGCTCACCACCAGCCGTACCGTGTGCGGGATGATCCCCTGGACTACCTGCTTGCGCGAAGGCCTCAGCTCGGTGACGGCCACCGCGTGCTCTACCGGCGCCGACAGGCGAGGAGCCTGCGTCACAGCGGCGGGAGGAGGCGACGGCGGAGTGGCGCTGGCACAGGACAGCAGGGTGAACAGGGCGGGAGCCCCGAGCAGGAACCGGTTCATCAACGCTCCGGGTGAGGGGTACGCGAGTACGTACAACCTTGAGGGGTAGATCTTCCCGTCCCGCGCCGTGATGCGAAAGCATCACGCCCTCCCAGCCCTCCCCTGCCCGGCTGCCCTCAGGCGTAGCGCTTCTTCATCAGGAAGAGGATCGCGTCCTTGGCGCAGTGCTCGCAGTAGCCGTACTTGTCCGCCATCGTCTTGAGCGTGCTCTCCACCTGGGCCTGCTCGCGTGGGGTGAGCATCCCGCGATCCTCGGACAGGTACTTGAGGACGTTCTCCTTGTTCTTGCGCAGCACCCGCTTGCGCTCCTCGAAGTAGTGGTCGCGCAGGCGCTTGAAGATGTCCGGGAAGATGACCGAGTAGTCCATCCCCCCCGCCTCCGGGTTGTCCAGCCGGTGCGCGCCGATCGTCGAGATCAGCCCGCGGCGGAACTCGCCCGCATCCTCTCCCTTGGGCATGACGATGGCTTCCAGCTCCGCCATGCGCTGCTCGTCCGGCCGCTCCATCTCGCCGGTGACGCGGTTGCGCATCTTCTCCCCGCGCACCCAGTGGCTCACGTGCTGGACGTAGCGCTCCACCAGCTCGCGGTACTGGCCCTCGGACACCAGGCCCATCGAGTCGCGCACCTCCGAGTCCACCAGCTCCAGGTACTGGCCCTCGACGGCCCGGACGAACTCCTCGTGATCGTGGTAGCCGTCGACGATCTCCTGCTGCAGGAACTCGAAGACGCTCTTGTCCTGGCAGATGGCCTCGAGCTCCTCGAGCACCGCCAGCGCGTGCAGGCACTTGTAGTCGGCGCTCTGCGCCGCGTTGAAGAGCGCCATCTTGATCTCTCTCGCGCTGGCGCCCGAGCGGCCCTCGTAGTTGGGGTACGCGTCCGACTCCTCGTAGAGATCCTGGCGCAGCTTCTTGAGCTCCTTGGTGTTCGCCATGCTCAGCCGCGCCGGGGCCCGCCCCTCCTCGTAGAGGTGCATCTTCTCCACCGGGGTGACGTGATCGACCAGCTCCTTCACGTCCGCGGCGTAGCGCTCCGGGATGGGCTTCTTCAGGCGCGTGAGCACCGCCCACATGGCGGCCACCTCGGTGGCGTGCGGCGCCACGTGCTTGCCCACCGACGTCGGGGTGATCTCCGCGTCGTACACCTCCTGCTCCAGCTTGTAGCGGCGCAGGTAGGGCACGCGCACCAGCTCGATGCGGCCCTTGAACGAGGCGAAGTCCGGCAGCTCCTTGAAGGCCCCCAGGTGCTTCTCGTTCGCCGAGGCGATCAGCACCTCGTCCAGCTGCAGCACGAAGGGCTCCAGGGGCACCTGAGCCGTCTCGCTGAAGCCCAGCAGGTACTTGAAGGCCTCCAGCGGGCGCTTGAGCAGATCCGAGAATTCGATCAGGCCGCGGTTGGCGTGCACCAGCGGGCCGTGCGGCTCGTAGAGCACCACGCCGTGTAGCGCCGCCGGCAGGTTGAGCTGGGTGCGATCCGCGGTGATCTGCTGGGCGATGGCGTCCACGCTCATCTGCGGCTCCACCGTCACCGTGCCCACCTGGTAGCGCCGGGAGATGTAGAAGCGCTCGATCTGCACGTGGCGCAGCACCTTCAGGTAGTCGCCCGCGTACGAGGCGAGCAGCGCCGAGTAGATGCGCCGGCACTTGTGGCACATCTCCCCGTCCCGGATGTAGTCCGAGAGGATGAAGTCCCCTGTCTCCCCGTCTCCGTTTCCCAGGCCCTTCTTCTTCAGCGCGGACTCCAGCATCTTCCGGCGCTCGGGGGGCGGGATGACGAACAGCGGGTGATCATTGAGCTCGCACGGCATCCGGACATCGATGGACTCCGCGTCCAGGTGCGCGTACGAGGTGGGATCGTCGCCGGAGGTGGGCACACGCTCGCCGAAGCCGATGGAGCCCTTGATCAGCTTCTCCGAGGGGAACACCCAGCCCAGCCGGTAGAGCGCGCCCTGCGGCTGGCGCGAGTAGTCCTCCATGCCCGTCTTGAGCGCGTTGATCAGGGTGGACTTGGCGCTGCCGTTGGGGCCGTGCAGGAGGATGAGCTTGTTGATGCGGCCGGCGCGCACGAAGTTGCCCAGCAGCCGGTAGATGGCGTTCTGGATCTCCTCCTGGCCAGCCACCCGCCCATCCTTGTCGCTGGAGGGCACGTCGAACACCTTGAAGCGCCGGATGGTGCCCGTGGGGTGCGGCACCTGCTCGGCGCCGTAGTGGTCCATCACGTCGTGCAGGTACTGGGCGGCGTTGCGCGCCTGGCCGCGCGGATCGTTGAAGAACAAGGTGACGTACTCTTCGAAGGACAGGATGGACCTGTTCTTGACGAAGTCCGCGGACACCTGACCCCCGATGTCCTGCAGGTAGCGCTTGGCTTCCACGGTGTCTCTCCCGGGTGCTTGAGTCGTGGCCTATCTATCCATGCCACCGAGCCACCGCCATTGCTCGGGGGAACACAGGAACTTTCCCCCCGGTGCAACAGATGTCCAGGGCCTCGCTCGCACATGTGTTGGTGGCTACGCGCTCCGGGGGCTCGTCCCGCTCGCCGAGGGGTAGCCCGCCTCCCACGGCCCGGCTTCACCCCGGGTATCGGACGAAGACCCGGCCAAGCCGGAATCCGCTACAAGCGAGATAGTGCTCGTGGATCTTTCGGCTCCCACTACCCGGGAGGACTTCCGGGAGCGAAGCGACGGAGCGTGCCGTGCCACCTGAATGCTTACTCGCGGGCGCATTCCTGGTGAAATAGGGTCGTCTTCCGTCCTCTTCCGGCCACTCTGGGAGTCCCCGCCCGATGCAAAAGAAGGAGCCCATCATCGGCATCGATCTCGGCACGACGAACTCGTGCGCGGCGTATGTCGACGACAGTGGGAACACGAAGCTCATCCCCTACAAGGGCGGTGACTACACCATCCCCTCCATCTTCGCGATTGACGACAAGGGCAACGAGCTCATCGGCTACGAGGCCAAGCGCCAGTGGCAGCTCAACCCGCGCAACACCGTCTACGGCGCCAAGCGCCTGGTGGGCCGGGGCTACAAGAGCGACATCGTCGACACGATGAAGAAGGTCGTGGCGTACCAGATGCGCCCCGGCAAGAAGAACGAAGTCGTCCTGGACGTGGGCAAGAAGGAGTTCTCGCTCCAGGAGATCAGCGCCAAGCTGCTGAACAAGATCCGGGACGTCGCCTCCAACTACCTGAAGGTGCCCATCAAGCGCGCGGTGGTGACGGTGCCGGCGTACTTCAACGATCGGCAGCGCCAGTCGGTGAAGGACGCGGGCAAGCTGATCGATCTCGAGGTGGTGCGCATCATCAACGAGCCCACCGCGGCGGCGCTGGCCTACGGCGTGGGCAAGAGCCTCAAGGAGAAGGTGGTCATCTACGATCTGGGCGGCGGCACGTTCGACGTGTCGATCATCGAGATCCGCGATCGCGTCTTCGAGGTGAAGGCCACCGGCGGCGACATCTTCCTGGGCGGCATCGACTTCGACAACGCGATCATCCACCACGTGCTGAAGGACTTCGCGTCGAAGACGGGCATCGATCTGGCCACGGATCCGGTGGCCATGCAGCGCATCAAGGATCTGGCCGAGCGCACGAAGATCGATCTGTCGGCGCGCGAGGAGGTGCCCTTCAACATCCCCTTCATCACGATGACGGCGCAGGGCCAGCCGCTGAACATCGAGATGAAGTTCACGCGGAAGATCCTGGAGATGCTGACCAGCCACCTGATCGACAAGTCGCTGCAGATTGTCGCGCGGGTGCTGGTGGACGCGGGGCTGTCCACGAAGGAGGTGGACGAGGTGATGCTGGTGGGCGGGCAGACGCGCATGCCCATCGTCCAGGATCGGCTGACGAAGTTCTTCGGCAAGCCGCCGAGCAAGGGCGTGCACCCGGACGAGGCCGTGGCCATTGGCGCGGCGCTCTACGCGCACTCGTTGCAGGACGACACCAACCTGCGCATCCAGCTCTTGGACGT
Source organism: Hyalangium sp. (assembly GCF_045802625.1). Taxonomy (NCBI): domain Bacteria; kingdom Pseudomonadati; phylum Myxococcota; class Myxococcia; order Myxococcales; family Archangiaceae; genus Hyalangium; species Hyalangium sp. The sequence goes on from NZ_JBJMQP010000042.1 coordinate 57,134, forward strand.
GATCCCGATGGCGATCGGGCTGGAGAAGGCGGGTGGGATGTTCCACACGGTGTTCCCGCGCAACGCGGCCATCCCGAACGCCAAGCAGCTCCTGGCCACGACGAGCATGGACAACCAGACCGAGCTGGCCATGCGCATCTACCAGGGCGACCACGAGATGGTGGCCAACAACGAGCTGCTGGGCGAGTTCACCTTCTCGGGGATCCGGGCGGACAAGGCCGGCAAGGTGCAGGTGGAGATCACCTTCGACGTGAGCATCGAGGGCATCCTCACCATGCGCGCCAGGGATCCGGCCACGGGCCGCGAGATGCGGACCACGGTCCGCGTTACGCAGAGCTGAGGCTCAGGCGCTCTGGCCCTGGCGCTTGGCGAGCACCAGGTTCACGAACGTCCGCACCGAGAAGAGGCTGAGGATCTGCGCGGGGCGCAGCCCGGGTTGGATGCGGTGGGTGGCCTCGGGCATCAGCTCCCGGAGCCGGGTGAGCCCTGCCTCCGAGATGAGGCCTCCGGGCGCGAACTCCTCGTCCGACATGGTGCCTCGGGCGGCGCGCTCCATCTCTCCGCGCGTGATCTGGATGTCGAAGGCGCGCTCCAGCTTGAAGACGATGTCCAGGAAGTCGAGCGACTCGGCTCCCAGCTCGTCCATGAGGATGCTCTCCAGCTTCACCTCGGAGACGTCCCGGGCGAGCGCCTCGGCCACCACCTCGCGGACCGTCTGCTCCGTCTTCTGGACTTCGTCCTTGCTCGCTGCGACTGCGGCGGTCATTTCTGGGCCTCCCGCGGCTCGGCGTCATCCTCGAACCAGCTCACCACCTGCGCAAGGGGCTTGCGCGGCTGCTTCGTCGGGAGCTGGTCCGGGTAGCCCACGGCGATGGCTCCCACCATCTTCCAGGGGTCTCGGATGTCCAGCAGCCGCTGGATCTCATCGCGCCCGATCATCGGCCCGGACATCCAGCAGGCCCCGAGCCCCTCGGCCTGAGACTGGAGCAGCAGGGCCATGCAGGCGGCGCTGGTCGAGCAGAGCTCCGCCTGCATCGACGCGGCGGTGTGGAACTTCGTCGGGTCCCCTCCTCCCGACGCCACGAGGTTGGCGATCAGGTCCGGGTAGACGCGGTACTGCGGCACGATGATGGCCGCGGCGGTGGAGAGGGGCTCGTGGAAGAAGTCCCCGTACTGGCCGAAGTCCTCCGCGTGATGGCCTTTGCGGATGATGGCCTTCATCTCCTCGGCCCGGTCGCGGACGGCCTCGGTGATGCGCTGGCGGAGCTCCGCCTTCGTCACAACCGCGAAGCGCCAGGGCTGGCGATTGGTGGGAGATGGCGCCGTGATGGCCGCCTGCACCAGCCGCTCCAGCACGGCGTGAGGCACGGGCTGCGCCGTGAAGGCCCGCACGCTCCTGCGCTGCGAGAGGAGATCGAGAAAGGAGTCGCCATTCATTCGAGCTTGAACCCTCCATCCACGTTCCACACCTGGCCGGTGACATAGCTGGCATCGGAGGAGCACAGGAAGGCTACCACCTTCGCCACCTCCTCCGGCCGGCCGGGACGCCGCAGCAGGATGCGCTTCTTCACCTCATCCGGCGCGAGCGCCAGGATGTCCTTGGCCATGTCGGTCTCGATGACTCCGGGGGCCACCGCGTTCACTCGCACGTTCCTGGGGGCCAGCTCCACGGCGAGGGCCCGCACGAAGGACTCCACCGCGCCCTTGGTGGCGGCGTAGAGGCTCTGCCCTCGTCCCGGCCGCTGCCCCGCGACGGACGAGAGCGCCACGATGGAGCCTCGCCGCCGCCCGATCATCCGCTTGGCGGCCTCGCGGCAGCAGTGCACCACACCGTCCAAGTTGACGGCGCGGACGATGTCGAGGTCCTCGGGGGTGCTCGCTCCCAGGAGCGTGTCGCGGGTGATGCCGGCGCCGCAGACGAGCACGTCCACGGGTCCGAGCTGGCGCTCTGCCTCCTCGAAGAGCTGCGCCACCTGGGCGGAGTGGGTGACGTCGGCCCGGAGCAGGAGCGCCTTCTGGCCGAGCGCCTCGACCTCGCGGGCCACCTCGGCAGCGCGGGGTTCCTGATCGCGGAAGCCAATGGCCACCGAGTAGCCACGCCGGGCCAGCTCCACCGCGACGGCTCGGCCGATACCGCGTGAGCCTCCCGTCACCAGCGCCACCGGCGTGTCGCTCATGGTTCACCTCGGGCGGCGAGCGCGTTGCCTATCTCGATACGGACCGCGGCCACCAGACCGGGCGCGCCGGTGGAGAGGGCCAGCGCGGAGCGTGCTCCCGTGGGCATGGAGTCCTTGACTGGAACAAGCGGACCTTCCGCTGGCTCGCGCAGCCCGGCGATTCCGGGGAGTACGCCTCGGCGCAGGCAGCTCGCGAGCGCGATGGCCTGAACCAGCGTGGTCGCCGCGCCCAGCTGCCCGAAGGCCGCCTGCACCGCCGTGAGCCTCGCTCCTTGTCCCAGCAGCGAAGCGAGCACGGATCTCTCTTCCGCATCCAAGGTGGGCCCGGCCCTCCCGGAACCATCGATGAGGGTGTCCGCTTGGGCGAGGCGTGAAGCCACGGCGGCGAGTATCTCCGGTGCAGGCTCAGAGGAACGACCATCGCCCCCATCCGCAGCGGTGATGGACGCGAGCGCACGGCCTGTTCCCGGCCGCTGCAACACGAGCGCCGCAGCGGCCTCACCAGGGACGAAGCCGCGCGCATGAACATCATAGGGAGCGGTCAGGTTCGAGAGCTCCACGGTCGTCGCCGCTCCTCGCGCGGCCAGGTCTACCAGCGTCTCGGGCTCGAGCAGCGAGTCGTAGGCGAACACCACCGCCATATCGATGCTCTCCGCCTCGAGAGCCCGGATGGCTGCCGCGAGCGCCTGTGCTCCAGCCGTGGCCCCGCCGTAGGTCGCGCCATCTCCCCTCGCCGACAGGTCTGCCGCCAGGAGCGCGTGGGCGTTGTTGGAGAGGTGCTTGAGCATCCAGTACGGGTGGATGCGGTTGAGGCCTCGCTGCCAGGTCCCGCCCTGCTCCGGCTGCTGTCCGGAGAGGGCCTCCATCATGTCGTCCCAGTGGGCGCGCAGCCCGCCGTAGCCGCAGAAGATGCCCAGCCGCTCGCCCGAAGCGTCAGCGCCCTGCGTGCGGGCTTGCTGGAGCGCCTCGTGCGCCGCTTCCAGCCCGAAGAGCCCCATCCTCCGCAGGAAGCGCGAGTGCCGGGAACGCTGGGGCGCGGAGAGGAGCGGCGCGCCGATGCGACAGGCGTATGTGCGGGTCTCGAAGCGGAGCTTGTCCGTCGCGGCCCGCTCGCCCGCGAGGAGCCGGCTCACCGCGGTGTCCACCGTGTCTCCCAGCGGTGTGCGCCAGGCCCAGCCGACGATGTCCGCGCTCATGCCCCTCTCCCGAGGATGAGGGTCGCGTTCTGGCCGCCGAATCCGAAGGAATTCGAGAGCACGGCGTCCACGTGCGCCTCACGCGGGCGCTCGCCGATGACGTCGATGTCGCACTCGGGGTCGCGCTCGCGGTGGTGCGCGGTCCCCGGCAGACAGTCTCGCTGGAAGGGCAACAGGCAGGCCGCGATCTCGACGGCTCCCGAGGCGGCCATCAGGTGCCCCACCGCGCCCTTGATGGAGCTGACGGGCACGGCGCCCAGCACCTCGCGGATGGCTCGGGCCTCCGCGGGATCATTGAGCGGTGTGCCCGTGCCATGGGCGTTCACGTAGCCGATGTCACGAGCGGTGAGCCCTGCACGCTTCAGCGCCTGCCGCATGGCCCGCTTTGCCATCGCTCCATCGGGCAGCGGGGCCGTGGCCCTGTAGGCGTCCTGGGTGCTCGCCCATCCGAGGATGCGAGCCAAGGGGCGTGCCCCCCGAGCCAGAGCGCGCTCCTCTGATTCGACGACGAACATGGCGGCGCCCTCGCCAATGACGAGCCCATCCCGGCGCCGATCGAAGGGACGGCACGCATCGGGCTCAGCGCGCGGAGAAGGAGCGCCCAGGCGAGACATGCCGCCCAGGCCGAGCGGGTTCACCATCGAGTCACTCGCCCCACACAGTACCCGCGTGGCCGCGCCCCGCTCGATGAGGGAGGCGGCGTGCGCCACCGCGAGAGTGCCCGCCGCGCATGCTGAGACGTGAGGAATCACGGGCCCGGTCAGCCCCAGCATCCTCACGAGCCCCTCCGCACACAGATCGATCCGCGAACGGAAGCGCGTCCGAGGCAATGACGCTCCTGGCTCGGAGGACCAATCGATGGACGCGCGCCCACTCTCCTTCCGGAGCAAAGGGCCGAAGTCTTCGAGGAAGGCCTGCTCCAACCCAAGCGCCATCGACAGCCACGTATCCGTCCCATCGTCGCCACAGCCCGCCTGACGCCAGGCCTCCAGGGCCGCGACCCACCCGAAGCCAATCTTCCGGTCGCGTAGTGCTCCGGACGCCTCCCAGCCTTCCAGAGTCGCCTCGGGCAGGCGTCCTCCCAGGTACTCCCGGAGCCAGGCTGAGTCCGTCTTGAGGACCGGTACCTCTCCGGCCACACGCGTCGGGAACCCCGAGGCATCGAAGTGCCGGATGGGACCCACGGCGGCGCCTCCCTCGGCGAGCGCATCCCAGAAGGCTCGCGCGCCTACGCCCAGGGCGGACACCACTCCACAGCCGGTGATGACAGCCCGGCTCATGGCGCCCCCTCCCGCGAGAGCCCTATCAGGCCCACGTCTCCATCCGGCCCCGTGACGAGCACGGCGGCCCGACTCACGTCTCCGTCCTGAAGGAGATCCAAGGCCGCCACCGTCGCCAGCGAGGCGGACGCTGCCAGCGCTTCCCCGAAGAGCCCAGCGGCCTCGAGCACAGCGCCCGAACACACCGAAGACGCCAGCTCCCGCGCGGCGCCGCTCCGCTTCGGAGTGGCTGCGAGCACCACCCTCTCAGGACGCATCTCCAGAAGAGAGCGCTTCGCGGACTCGAGCGCGAGCGCAAGCCCCTGCCGTCCGGGATGGACCTCGCAACGTTCGAGCATGGCGAGCGGGCGCTCAGCTCGCCCAGAGGCCAACGCGAGCAGAGCAGCCCCCTCCCCTGGCACGGCGTCTGCCTCTTCATCGCGACGCAGCTCCGCCCAGGTCACCGGGTGCAGCGCCGAGTCCGCTCCGCCACCGAGGGCCGCCTCGCACTCGCCCGAAGCCACCGCGTGGCGCGCCTCCGCGAGCGCGAGCACCGTGCCCACACCACGCGAGAAGATCGCGGCGTTCGGCCCCCTCAGCCCCTCGCGGATGGCGGCGTGGCAGAGGGTGTAGTTGTTCATGAGCTGAAAGGCGAACAGCGGATTGCAGGCCCCAAGCCCCGCGGAGCCGAACCGGCCGAGCTCAAAGCGCCCTTCCGAGATGCTCGCGTCGAGCATCGCCTCGAGTTCCTCCACCGCGCCCCCCGAGGCGCCCACTCCGAGGAAGAAGCCAGTCTCCTCCCGAGGCAGCGAGGGCGCGTCCAGGAAGAGCTGCCGCGCCGCGACACACGAGAGGCGCGCGCCACGGCTCATCAGCTTGCGCTGGCGCGGCTCCACATCCTGCGCCGTGGGCAGGGCAGGAACCTGCGCGGCAAGAAGTCCCCCGAGCACCTCACACGGCGTGGCCGCCTTGTCACCCGAGAGCAATGCCTTGCCCAGACCTCGCCAGCCGAGCCCTCGGGCACTCACGGCGGAGGCGGCGACCACGGCCACGGGCCTCATGCGCGGACCACCACGAGGCTGGTGTTGGCGCCCCCGAAGGCGAACGCATTGACGAGGGCCGACCCCACTCGCTTGCTCAAGGCCGTGCCCTGCACGTGCGGAAGCTCGCAGCGAGGATCCGGATGGCGAAGGCCCGCGGTCGGAAGCACTTCCCCTCGCTCCAAGGCGTAAACCGCACAGAGGAACCCCAGCGCTCCCGCCCCCGCGATCCAGTGGCCCAGGGCTCCCTTCACCGAGCTCACGTGGGCCTCGGACAGCCGCGAGCCCAGCACCCGCCGGAGCGCCTGGGCCTCCACCTCATCGTTGAGCTGCGTCGAGGTGCCGTGCGCCTGCACGCAGTCCACCGCGTCGAGCTTCGCCTCTCGCAATGCGGCCCGCATGGCCACCGTGGCGCCCTGCCCCTCCGGGTCGGGAGCGGTGAGGTGCCACGCATCGAGTGAGCGCCCCACCCCAGCCACCGACGCCACGGCACTCCCTCGCTCCGCCGCGAGGACGACCATGGCCGCGCCCTCCCCCACGACGAAGCCATCTCGGTGAGCATCGAAGGGACACGAGACACCACGGGCCGACAAAGCCCCCAGCAGCCCGAATCCCGCCAGCATCAGCGGGTCCACGTCCGCGCCGACGCCGCCGCACAGCGCCACATCCACCTCACCCCGGCGAATGGCCCGCACGCCCTCCGCGATGGCCGCCGCGCCCGAGGAACAGGCCAGCGACAGCGTCTCGCAAGGCCCACGAGCCCCCACCTCCCCCGCCAGCATCGACGCCACCGCCGCGGGAGACACCGCCGCCGCATCGATGCGCGGGGCCAGCTCTCGCGCCCGCTGGCCAAAGGCCGCATGGTCGAACCGAGCACCACCTCCCGCCGCCTGCGCCAGCGCCAGCACCGTGGAGAAGCTCGCGCGGCCAGACTCCGCGCCCAGGAAGACACCCATGCGCTCGGGAGCGGCCACAATCCCCGCCTGAGCCCAGGCTTCACGAGCGGCACGCAAGGCGAACTCGCGCCGGCGATCCTCCGCTCCCTCGGCGATGCCGCGCACCGGCGCCGCCACCTGACAGGGGAAGCCCTCCACGTCGAAGTGCTCCACCCGGGCGATGGCGCTCTCGCCTCGTGCAAGGGCCGCCGCGGTGCTCGGCCAGTTCAGCCCCAGCGCCGAGACCGCGCCCACCCCTCGGACGAAGGCCTCACGCCGCATGATCGCTCCCAGTGTCTGGATGCCCCGCCGTCACGGCTCCTCCGCGGCTCCGGTGAGCCAGACGTTGAGCACCTCTCGACGGCGGGCACGCAGCTTCTCGCTCTTCACCTCGGCGAAGGCGAACGTGAGCTCGGCCTCGGCCGCGAGCTGCCCGTCCACGGAGGCCGTCGCCCGCACCTGGCCTCCCTCCTCGCGGGCGGTGATGAGCCGCGCCTCCAGCTCCAGCTTGTCGCCTGGACGCACCAGCCTGCGGAACTTCGCCCGGTCCACCATCGTCAGCAGCGCGTGGAGATCGTTCCGTCCACGCTCGCGCATGGTCGCCTCCACCAGCACGCCGCCGAGCTGCGCCAGGGACTCGACGATGAGCGCTCCCGGCATGACGGGGTGGCCCGGGAAGTGATCGACGAAGATGTCGTCCGAGAGCGAGACGCACTTGACGCCGTGCGCCACCTCCGATGGCGTCAGGCGCGTGATGCGGTCGAGCAGGACGTAGCGCACGGGGACCCCTCCACCGGAGCGTGACGGGCTGGGGCTATAGCACGCGGCGCAAGGCCCTGGACAGGCGCACTCCAGACAAGCACGATGCCCCCCACCTGCGTCGCCCGATGCGCGCGTGAAGCGTGCCCGAGTCGCGGCGTTCCCGGAGGCTCCATGGAGTGCACGAGCTGCGCGCCCGTAGCAGGAGTGGTCCAGCGAGCGGACAAGCCCCACACCTTCCTGCACCACGAGCCCTCGCACTGCGAGCAGTGCCACCAGGACGTGGAGGCGCGCGTCGTCATCCGCAAGGGCGAGGTCTGGGCGCTGAAGTTCTGCCCCACCTGCGGCCAGACCGAGGCCAAGGTCGCCGACAGCGCCGATGCGTACCTCGAGGCCTGGGTGAAGCGCGGCGAGGTGGTGGACGACGATCGAGACCACCTCTTCAAGCACACCACCTCCACCTGCCCCCAGTGCCTCGCGCTCTTGCAGGCCGAGGTCGTCATCCGCAAGGGCAAGGTCTACTTCAAGAAGAACTGCCGCAAGTGCGGGCCCTCGGAGGCCCTGGTGAGCGAGGACGCGCGCTACTACGTGCGCGCCTACACCTTCGCTCGCGCCGGCACCGAGCCGCTGAAGTTCGCCGCCGAGGTGAAGCACGGCTGCCCCACCGACTGCGGCACCTGCGGAGACCACGAGCAGCACACGTGCCTGCCCATCGTCGAGGTAACGGACCACTGCAACCTCGAGTGCCCCATCTGCATCGTCAACAACCAGTACTCCAACCACATCGAGCCGGCGGCGTTCCAGCGCATCGTCGATCAGATGGTGGAGCGCGAGGGACAGCTCGAGTCCCTGGCCCTCTCGGGCGGCGAGCCCACCAGCCATCCGAAGATCCTCGAGCTGCTCCAGATCGCCAACCGCCCGGAGATCGGCCGCATCGTCCTCATCACCAACGGCCTGCGCCTGGGCCGCGATCGCAAGTTCGCCGAGGCCGTGAAGGCCACCGGCGCCTACGTGGGCCTGCAGCTCGACGGCTTCACCGCCGACACGCACGAGAAGATCCGCGGGCGGGATCTCTCCAAGGACAAGCAGGCGGCGCTGAAGATGCTGGAGGAGCTGAACATCCCCACGCAGATCATCTTCGTGGCCACGCGCGGGGTGAACGAGCACCAGATCGGCCAGGCGGTGCAGCTGCTCATGGAGAAGGACTTCGTCCTCTCGCTCAACTTCCAGCCGGCCGCGTACACGGGCTTCGGCGGTGGCGCCTTCAAGCACGATCCGATGGATCGGCTCACCATCCCCGGCGTCATCCAGCGCATCGAGGAGCAGACCGGCGGCAAGCTCAAGGTGAGCGACTTCTCGCCCCTGCCGTGCTCGCATCCACAGTGCGTCTCGCTCACGTACCTGCTGAAGCTGAACGACGGCTCGTACATGCCCTTCGGGCGCTTCGTGGACTTCAGGCGCCACGGGACGCTGCTGCGCTCGTCGGCCACGCTCGGCGCCTCGCCGGAGATCCATGACGCGCTGGAGGAGGTCATCCACGACGTCTTCGCCCGCCAGGACGAGGTGGAGCGAGGCACAGACGTGCTCAAGGCGCTGCGGCGCTCGCTGGACGTGATGTTCCCGGACCGCAAGCTGACCAACAAGGAGTCCGTGCTCATCGGCGAGCAGCAGGCCAAGAGCATCTTCCTCCACCACTACATGGACCGGCACGACTTCGATCTGGAGCGGCTGCGCAAGTGCTGCCACCACTACCCCCAGGTGGATGGACGGGTGATGCCCGCGTGCGGCTTCAACATGTTCCACCGCGGCGCCGCCAAGGGTTCCCAGACGCAGATCGCTCCCTGGGGCAAGAAGCCGTGGACGACGAACCCGCCCGTCAACGCCGCGGGCCCGGCGAAGTTCAAGCTGCCGGTGGTCAAGTGAAGCTGTTGGAGGGCCGCACGGCGCTCGTCACCGGCGGCTCGCGCGGGCTGGGGCGAGCCATCTGCCTCACCCTGGCACGCGAGGGCGCCAACGTCGCCTTCTGCTACGCGCGCTCCGAGGAGCACGCCACGGAGACGCTCGCCCGCATCCAGGAGCAGGGCGTGCGCGGCTGGGCCTTCAAGGTGTCCGTGCTCGACAAGCCCGCGGTGCAGCAGATGGTGCGCACCCTCGAGAAAGAAGCGGAGGGCGTCGACATCCTGGTGAACAACGCGGGCGTGGGACAGGTGGTGCCGCTGGCGCTCATGGAGGAGGAGGATTGGGATCGGGTGATGAACACGAACGTCAAGGGCGCGTTCCTCGTCACCCAGGCGGCCATCCGCGGGATGATCCACCGCAAGCGCGGCCGCATCCTCAACATCAGCTCGCTGGCCGGGGTGAAGATGATGCAGGCCCCCGTGCACTACTGCGCGGCGAAGGCGGCCCTCAAGGGCTTCACCGAGGCGCTGGCCAAGGAGCTCGGCCGCTACGGCGTCACGGTGAACTGCCTGGCACCCGGAGTCCTGGAGGAGGGCGTCTCCGGCAACCTCCCGCAGCCTCGGCTCGAGGAGTACCTGCGCAACTGCGCGCTCGGGCGCGTGGGCACCATGGCGGAGACGGCCGAGGTGGCCGCCTTTCTCGTCTCGGATCGCAACAGCTACATGAACGGAGCCACGCTCGTCCTGGACGGCGCGGTGTGATGTGAAGAGGGGCACATATGCCGGATGGATCCGCGGTGGCGGAGCGGCTGCTGCATGAGACGACCAGCCTCTGTAGGCACTGCAAGAACGCGGTGCCCGCGCAGGTGCTGGCCGTCGGCAACGAGGTGCACATGCGCAAGCGGTGCGAGGCGCATGGCCCCCAGTCGGTGATGCTCTCGGATGACGCGGCCTGGTACGAGCGCACGCGCGCCATCTCCACGCCGCCCGCGCCTCCCGTGGTGCGCAAGCAGGTGGAGCATGGCTGCCCGTTCGACTGCGGCGCCTGCTCCACGCACGAGCAGAAGGTGCGCCTGCCGGTGGTCACCATCACCAGCGCGTGCAACCTCAACTGCCCCATCTGCTACGTGCACAACAAGAACGAGGGCGCCTTCCACATGTCCCTCGTGGAGTTCGACAAGATCCTCGGGCACCTGGTGAAGGACCACGGCGGCGAGCTGGATCTGATCAACTTCACGGGCGGCGAGCCCACCGTCCACCCGCACTTCCTCGACTTCATCGAGCACGCGCACAAGGCCGGGGCCCACCGCGTCACCATCTGCAGCAACGGCATCAAGCTCGCCCAGGACGAGCGGCTCGTGCAGCGGCTGGGCGAACTCCAGGCGCGGGTGGCGCTCTCGTTCGACTCCTTCGAGTCCTCCGTGGATCAGGCCATGCAGGGCGCGCGGCTGCTGGACATCAAGCTGCGCTGCCTGGATCTGCTCGACAAGCACAACGTGGACACCACGCTCATCCCGGTGATGACGCGCGGGTACAACGATCACGAGATCGGCCGCATCATCCAGCTCGGGCTGGAGCGCTCGTGCGTGCGCCACCTGGAGATCCACACCATCACCTATACCGGGCAGGGAGGCGTGAGCTTCGATCGCTCGGGCCGCATCTCGATGCACGAGGTGCTGCGCCGCATCGAGGAGACCACGGGAGGCATGCTGCGCGAGCAGGACTTCGTGCCCTCCCCTTGCGCGCACCCGCTCTGCTACCAGATCGCCTACATGCTGCTGGATCCCGAGGGCGGCCCGCCGGTGCCCTTCGCCCGCTTCATGCCACCCGAGCAGTTCTACCAGGTGCTCGGCGAGCGGCTCTATCTGGAGCCCAGCCCGCGCCTGGAGGTGGCGATGCACGACGCCATCGATCGGCTGTGGGCCTTCGGCGGCGACGAGGCGGAGCGCACGCTGCGGATGTTGAAGCACCTGCTGGGCGTGCTCTTCCCGCAGGGCCGGGTGCTCAGCCGCCACGAGGGGCTGCGCGCCTCGGAGCGGTGGGTGAAGGCCGTCTACGTCCACTCGCACATGGACGAGGAGACCTTCGACGTGGAGCGGGTGATGCGCTGCTGTGACTCCAACTGCTACGCGGATGGGACCACCATCCCGGTCTGCAACTACAACGTGCTGTACCGCGAGAAAGAGACCAAGTTCATGCGCTCGCCGAAGGCCTGGAACGAGCGGAGCGGCGGCTTCAAGCTCCCGGTCCTCAACGGAGGGCGAGGCCAGTGACGCCACGCATGGACGGGAAGCGCTGCCTCGTGACAGGAGGCTCGCGCGGGCTGGGGCTGGCCATCTGCCAGGAGCTGACGCGAGCGGGGGCTCGCGTGGCCTTCACGTACTCGAAGAACACGCGTGACGCGGAGGACGCCCGGACGCGCATCACCGAGGCAGGCTCGGCACCGCTCGTGTTCCAGGGCTCGGTGGCGGACGCCGAGCACGTGAAGAAGACGGTGGCCGCCGTGACGGAGGCCTGGGGCGGAATCGATGTGCTCGTGAACAACGCGGGCGCCAACCAGGTGCTGCCCATCGCGCTCATCGAAGAGGCGGACTGGGACCTGGTGATGGACGTCAACGTCAAGGGCACCTACCTGTTCTCTCGCGCGGTGCTGCGTCCGATGATCCGCGCTCGGGCGGGGCGGATCCTCAACATCGGCTCGTTCGCCTCGGAGCGCGTGGTGGAGGCGCCGGTGCACTACGCGGCGGCCAAGTCCGCGCTGCGCGGGTTCACGGAGGCGCTCGCGCGAGAGGTGGGGCGCTACTCCATCCAGGTAAACCTGCTGGCGCCGGGGCTGATGGAGGCGGGCCTGTCGCGCTCGCTGCCCCAGCACCGGCTAAACGAGTATCTCGGCCAGTGCTCTCTGGGGCGGCTGGGGACGGTGGAGGAGATTGCTCGCATGGCCGTCTTCCTCGTATCGGACGAGAACACGTTCATGACGGGCGCCAAGGTGGTCGCCGACGGTGGCCTCTAGGAGCGAGCGATGACGACCCACATCGAGGACATTCTGAGGCGGGGGTTCGAGGACTTCCGCGAGTTCGTCAACCCGCTCATCGCCCTGCGCGCCGAGGTCGCCGGGGAGCCCACGCGCGTCGTCCACACAAGAGAGGGGCGCCTGGAGGACGTCGAGGGCCACGTCATCGAGGACTTCCACGGTACGCAGGCGTTCGGGCACCGCAACCCGGCGATCGCCACGGCGGTGCGCGAGTTCCTGGACTCGGACTCGCCCTCCTGGTTCCCCTCGCGCGTGAACCCGTACGCGGGGAGCCTCGCCCGGCGCCTGTGCGAGCGCACCGGGTATTACTCCAACGCCTTCTTCGCGAGCTCGGGCAGCGAGGCGGTGGAAGCAGCGCTCAAGCTGGCCCGAGCGGTGACGCGCAGGCCGCGAGTGCTCTCGCTCGAGCGCGCCTACCACGGCTGCACCATGGGGAGCTGTGGCCTGATGACTCCCGGGACGTTCCGGGATCCCTTCGAGCCTCACCTGCCGGGCGTGGGTCCCCTGCCCTTCGGAGACATTGACGCGCTCGCGAAGGCCCTGGAGCAGAAGGACGTGGCGGCGGTGGTGGTGGAGCCCATCCAGCTCGAAGGCGGCGTGCGGCCCCTGTCCCCGGCGTACATCGAAGCGCTGTGCGAGCTGACGCAGCGGCACGGCACCTTCCTCGTGGCGGACGAGGTGCAGACGGGCCTGGGGCGCACCGGCCGGTTCCTCGCGAGCGAGCGCTGGCCACGCCGCCCCGAGTGCGTGTTGCTGGCGAAGCACCTCGGAGGGGGGCTGCTGCCGATCTCCGCGATGCTCACCCGGCGCGAGCTGTTCGAGACGGCGTACGGGAAGAACTTCGAGACGGCCGAGGCGCACAACTGCACCTTCAGCGGGAGCGCGGTGGTGTGTGTCGCCGCGCACGCCGCGCTGGATCTGCTGACGGACTCGCTCGTCGAGCGCGTGCGCGACGTGGGAGCCAGCTTCCGCGCGGGGCTCACGGAGGCGCTCTCCTCGCTGCCGCTCTTTGAGGAGATCCGCGGAGACGGGCTGGTCGCCGGAATCGTGCTCAAGCCCACCGAGCACCCGTGGCTGTCTTTCGAGCACTTCGGCATGGAGGATCTGGCGCACCGTCCCACGGTGGGGCTGCTGCTGTGCCACCGGTTGTACAAGCGCGGTTATTTCTGCTTCGTCTGCGGCCATGATTGGAGCGTGCTGAGGCTGCAGCCGCGCTTCACCATCGCGCCCGAGGCGCTGGCCACCTTCACCCGGGTCGCCCGGGAGGAACTGGAGTTCCTGTGCAATCTCGACTGAATCCTCCCCGGGCGCTGGTCTTCGGAGGCACGGGCACGCTCGGAGCCGAGGTCCTCAAGGGACTGGCGCGAGCGAACATCCCCACTGCTTTCACCTGGCACCAGTCACGCGAGCGGGCCCACGCCCTGGCCAGCGAGCTGTCCATGCGGCCCATGCAGGTGGACCTTTCGGACGCGGTGGCAACGCGCGGCGCCCTGCGGGCGCTGCGAGAGGAAGGCTTCGCGCCCAACCTCTTCATCCACTGCGCGGGGCTGAACGCGAGCGCCTCGCTCGACAAGATCACGGATGAACTCTGGCAGAAGACGATGGCGGTGAACTGCCAGTCCGCCTTCATCGCCTGCCAGGAGCTGGCCCCCACCATGGCGCAGGCCGGAGAAGGGCACATCGTGCTCGTGGGAGCGCTGGACCGGACGCAGTCAGCGCCCTCTCCCGTGCACTTCGCCGCGTCCCAGGGAGCCTTGTCCGCCATGGCCATGGCGGTGTCCAAGGAGCTGGGACCCAAGGGCGTACGTATCAACGTGGTGGCGCTCGGACTTCTAGAGGGCGGCCTCTCGCGCGAAGTCGGCGAGAAGCTGGTGGCCGACTACAAGGGCTTCAGCGCCCTGCGCAGGCTCGGCCGGCCCGAGGAGGCGGCGAAAGCCATCCTGTGGCTCGCGCTCGAAAACACGTACATGAATGGCAAGGTGATGCCGGTCAACGGTGGCATCTAAAAGATACCTTCGACACTCGCTCCCACCTCAATTTTTGTCGAATATCAAATCAACGCGTGTTAACATCATGCGCACAGTCGCAGGGAATTGCGCGGCACGAGAGGGGGGGCCGCCACCGTCTCGTTACATCATGGATTGAGGTTTCAATGAAAGGCAGCCAATCTCCTCGCCTGGGTATTTTTCGTTCACTCGGGTTCGCTCTTGCTGCATCTGTGGCGCTCGCAGCTTGCGGTGGCGAGATAAAGGATACGCCCGAATCCGCACCTGAGCGGACGGTGAATGCACAGTCTTGCGTGGGTGATGATCACGGCGCGTACAGCTGGTGTCTCACCAACTGTGGGAACGACCGAGGCACGTGCATTTCCAACTGCTATCAACCTGATGCGGATGAAGCAACGCTCAGCTCTTGTTATCAGGGGTGCGACTCAGATTACTACCGATGCGTAGATTTCTGCGACATGTACTGCTGATACAGCCTGTCACCGTGAGGCAGGCTGTGGCATTTTCACGGTGTGTGGCGCTGTTCTGGGTGAGAGCAGCAGGAGCGCCACACCTCCGATGACAAAGCACGCAGCCGTGAGCACAAGCCATACGCTCGCAAAGCGTGAGACTGCCAGGAGTGACACGCCTGCTGAAAGGCTCAGGCGTAACAACTCGAGCCGCACTGCCCAAGGCCTTCCCTCGAAGAGGGCACCGATCGTTCCCGTGCCCCAGAGCACCAGCGCGACAATCACCGCCGAGCCGGCGAGGCCCACGCCTCCTCCCAGCCACTGGAGCGCGCAGCCCACCACCGACAGAAGCAGGAACTGCACGACTCCGTATGCGGCGAGCCAGTTGGGTACGTTCTTCGCCGGACGTGTTAATGGCTCCGGCAATTCGACCTCTTCAGGAGCGCGCCAGCCCGGCGACAGGAGCCACATCTTCAGCGCGTCCCGCCAGGTCCGCGCCCGGCGCGTGCGCTGCACCAGCTCGATGAACGGCTGGAACTGAGCCCAGAGCGGATTCCAGCTCGCCAGCGCTCTCGTGGTGCCGTAGGCAGGCTCGTGCGTCTCGCGCGTGAACGTACCGAACAGCCGGTCCCAGACGATCAGCGTCGAGCCGAAGTTGCGGTCCAGGTACTCCGTGTCCTTTCCGTGGTGGAGCCGGTGGTACGAGGGCGTGTTGAACACCCAGCCCCAGACTCCCGTGCGGCGAATCAGCCGCGTGTGCATCATCGCCTCGTAGAGCGATAGGCAGCCCACCGCGAGGAAGAACGCGTCCCTCGGCACTCCCAGCAGCGGCAGCGGCCAGAAGAACAGCAGCCCGCTGATGTCCGAGATCCATGGCTGCCGCAGCGCCACCGAGATGTTCATCTCCTCGCTCTGGTGGTGCACCACGTGGATCGCCCACAGCACTCCCACCGCGTGCGAGCCCCGGTGGAACCAGTAGTAACAGAAGTCCACTCCCACGAACGCCAGCACCCATGGCACCGGCGAGCCCTCTCCCCAATGCACCACCGAGAAGTTCCGCTGGAAGCCGTCGTAGAGCGCCAGCAGGAAACCTCCCGTGAAGATGCCCACCAGCACCTGCCCCATCCCGCACGAGAGGTTCGATAGCGTGTCCGGCAGCACGTACGCCCGCTGCCCCTGCCGCTTCGCCGCCCACGCCTCGATCCCCATCAGCACGAAGAACAGGGGGACCAGCAGCGCGTAGTAATCGTTGGTATCCACCCTGTCCTCCCTCGGCTCAGAGCCTTCCGGGTCCCAGCGTCGTCACCGGCGGCGCCGGCCTCTGGTTGAAGCGGTCGTCCCGGTTCCGGTACAGCACGTTGTAGGCGCACGATGGGATGTTCGTCCCGTCCGGCTCTCGGATGCCCACGCAGCACTGGCGGATCCGATCCGTATCGAACGTCTCCTCGTCCATGTGCGAGTGCAGGTAGATAGCCTTCGAGCTCCGCTCCGCCATCCGCAGCCGATCCTGCTCCCCCACTCCCGGCGCCGTCAGCTTCCCCACCAACGCCTTGAGCGTGGACAGCACCTCGGGCGCCTCCGGGCAGGGCCGCTCGCCCGCCCAGAGCCGGTTGATCACGTCCTGCAGCCGCTGCTCCATCTCCGGGCTCGGCTCCAGGTACAGCATGCCTCCCAGCATCGCTCGCAGATCCGCTCGCTCCATGAAGCGCGGATACGGCAGCCACCGCCCATCCCCCAGCTTCAGCAGGTACGTCACCTGGTAGCAGAGCGGGTGCGCCGCCGGTGACGGCACGAAGTCGCTCACCCGGAGCTGTCCGCCCGTCTGCCGCTCCAGGTCCGCCAGCACGTCATAGGGCGTGTACCGCGCCCGCCGGTCGAACTGCGCCCCGCCCTGCCCCGTGAACGTCATCGTGTGCAGCTCCACGCTGCGGATGAAGTCCTTCTCCAACCCCAGCTTCACGAAGTCGCCCACCTCCGAGTCGTTGTACCCCCGCGCCAGCACCGGCAGCAGCGTCGTGTCCACGCCGTGCTTCTCCAGCAGCTCGAGCACCTTCAACTTCGAGGCCAGCAGGCTCCCGCCCAGCATCTGCTTGTTCGGCTCCGGCTTGAATGAGTCGAACGAGAGGATGATCCGCGTGTTGATCTTCGCCAGCCGCTCCAGCAGCCACTCGTCCTTCAGGAAGCGCAGCCCGTGCGTCGACAGCGTGATCCGGTGGATGCCCTCCTCCCGGCACAGCTCCACCAGCCGCTCGAAGGCCGGGTGCTGCGTGGGCTCGCCTCCCGTCAGGTTGATGATGCGCTTGTCCGGCGCCGCACGCCGCAGGTGCCCGAGGATGGCTCGCAGCTCCTCCTCGGACATGTGGTACGCGCCCTTGTTCCGGTTGTGCGTGTAGCAGATCGGACAGTCCAGGTTGCACGCCGAGGAGATCGGCACGATCGGCAGCTGCACCTTCTGCTCGTGCCGCGTGCACGGGCCGCAGTCGTATGGGCACCCCTGCTTCACTGGCTTGAGCGCCTCGGGTTGCTGCAGCGCCGGGGCCTGCTCCATCAGCGACTCGTACCAGGCGGCGTTGGACGAGATGAGCGCCTCCGCCGCGCCGTGCTCCGGGCAGCTCTTGCGCATGACGATCTGATCATTGCTGCGCCAGAGCGTCGCCTCCACCGTGCGGAAACAGCGCGCGCACAGGCTCGTCGTTGTCCGCAACCGTTCCTCTGCCATGGGCCGAGTGTACTCCGACACTCCAGGTGCGGGCGCTCCAACAACTCAGCGAATCACCCCTCCCCTGAGGCGTCCCACCCCCACCGCCACCGGCCGCGGGCTTCGTCCAGAAGGACACGGCTGCGCACTGCGCCATGTGCACGCCTGGACACAACGTCCCCGGATCTTCGAGGGGTGGGCTCCCGCGTTTATCCGCCCAGGTCGACAGTGGTGATCACTATGCAACTCGGGAAATATGAGCTCCTCGGTAAGTTGGCAACGGGTGGCATGGCTGAGGTGTTTCTCGCCCGAGCCGCCGGCCCCATGGGCTTCCAGAAGACGCTGGTGGTCAAGCGCATCCTTCCGCACCTGGCCCAGGATCCTTCCTTCGTGGAGATGTTCTTCTCCGAGGCGAAGCTCGCCGCCCAGCTCAACCACCCCCACATCGTCCAGATCTTCGATTTCGGCGAGGCCCAGGGTGAGTACTTCCTCGCCATGGAGCACATCGACGGGCCCAACCTGCGCGTGCTCCTGAAGCGGGCCCGCGCTCAGTCCATCCGCCTGGCTCCCACGCTCTGCGCCCGGATCATCGCCGCGGCGTGCGAGGGCCTGGCCTTCGCCCATGACTTCGAGGACCCCGCCAGTGGCCAGCCGCTCGGGCTCGTTCATCGCGACATCAGCACCGACAACATCCTGGTGTCGCGCCAGGGCGCGGTGAAGGTGGTGGACTTCGGCATCGCCAAGGCCGCCGGCCAGAATCACAAGACCCGGACCGGCCTCGTCAAGGGCAAGGTGGCGTACATGCCTCCCGAGCAGCTCCGCGCCGAGCCGTTGGATCGCCGGGTGGATGTCTATGCCCTCGGGGTCGTCCTCTACGAGCTGCTCACCGGCCGCAAGCCGTTCGACGCGCCCACGGATGCCAGCCTCATGCAGGCCATCCTCATCGAGCCGCCAGTGCCCGCGGCCCAGCTCCGGCCGGAGCTCCCCGGGGCACTTCAGCGCATCCTCGACCGCGCGCTGGCTCGGGATCGCCAGCAGCGCTACCTGGACTGCAGGGCCTTCCAGGGCGCCCTGGAGGACTTCATCCTCTCGACCGGGAAGACCGTGGGGGTGTACCAGCTCTCTCAGCTCGTCACCCGGCTCGAGCCCCGAACCGAAGCGCTCCCGCCTCCGGTCCGTGACACCGTGGAGGATCCGGCCCCGGTGGTGCAGAGGACTCCGGCTCCCGCCCTCAGGCCCAGCGTTCCCGTCAGCAACAAGGAGACCCTCGAGTTTGTGCCTCAGAAGCCGCTCACCGCGCCTTCCCCAGAGCCGGAGACGGTGCGCGTCGCCCGGAAGCAGCGCCCTGCCCGAGCGCAATCCCCGTTGAGGTGGCTCCCCGCGCTCCTGGGCGCCGCCGTGCTCCTGGCGGCAGGTGGATACGCGCTGGGAACCAGGACAGGCCGCGCCGCCGGGGCTCCGGCAGTCGCGCCCCTCGACGCTGCTGGAGCCACCCCAGTGGTGCCTGCGCCAGCCGTCACGCTGGCGCCCAGCGAGGCTCCCACCCCTCCCTCCACGAGCCCGGCCTTGGGCGCGGACGCACCCGCCGCCCAGGGCGCGAACGTGGTGCTGGCCGCGCAGACCGAGCACGCCGAAGAGCACAAGCCCTCGTCAGGCTCGAGCCGTCCCGCCACGGTCCACCCCAACCGGAGCAAGGAGAAGCAGCCGGGTTCCCCTCAGGCTGGGACGTTGCGCCTCATCGTGCGGGGCTGGGCCGAGATCTGGGTCGACGGTAAGGACAAGGGCCGTGTGCCTCCCCTCCATGAGCTGGAGTTGCCCGCGGGCCGGCATGAGCTGGAGCTCGTCAACCCGGCGCTGAGACCCTACCGGGCCTTCGTCACCATCACCGCCGGCGAGACGCTGGAGCACCACGTGCTCCTCCAGTCCGCCGAGGCTTCCTCCACAGCCTCTCCGTCCGAGGCCTCCGCCTCCCGGTGAAATCCAACCCCTTGATTTAAGGCCACTTTCCCTTCTCAATTTCTAAGCGTGTAGAAACTTATCCCACACGCAACTCCACGCGCGTACCCGCGAAAATAGGTACATGAAAGTTCAAACTTCCCCGACCACTTCCACCTCCTCCCGTCCCTCCGCCGCCTCCACGCCCAGCACCAAGGCGCTCCCGCCCAGCCGCGGCAACCAGCTGGCCACCCGGAGCCCCTCGGATGGGTTCGAGTCCAAGGCCACCCCGTCTGCCTCGGCGCAGCTGACCGGTGAGAGCCGGCGCACCAAGCCGACGCCGCAGCCCACGCCCAGCCCCACGCCGGCGCCGGGCACCGGCCCCATGAGCCCCAAGGACATCCCGGCGGCGGACTGGACCGTGTTCGTCAACCTCAACGCGGACAACAACCTGGAGAGCTTCGGCAAGGACGATCTCAACGAGATGGAGGCCGGCGGCGGCTCCATCCAGGGCAAGCTGAACATGATCGCCCTGGTGGACGGCGGCAGCGGCAAGGACGCCACCAACAACTGGACCAACGGCACGCGCCTCATGTACGTGACCAAGGATCCGAACAACTCCAAGAAGGTCGTCTCGCGCGAGATCCAGGTGGACCCGAACTCGGACCTGGGCAAGCTGCTGGCCAAGGGCAATGGCGAGCTGGACACCGGCAGCCCCGAGGTGCTCCGCGCCGCGCTGGACTACGTGCAGAAGAACACCCAGTCCAAGCACTACATGGTGGACCTGTGGGATCACGGCAATGACTGGCGCGGCGTCTCCTATGACGACCACCCGGGCAGCAGCATCGACATGCCCGAGCTCCAGAAGGCGCTCACCGGGCTGCCGCAGAAGATCGACATCCTCTCGGCGGACGCGTGCCTGATGGCCACCGCCGAGGTGGCTGACACCGCCAAGGCCGCGGGCGTGGACTTCCTGGTGGGCAGCGAGGAAGTCGAGCCGGGCACCGGCTGGAACTACACGGAGCTGCTGGGCCGCATGAACAAGCTGTTCGCCAGCGGCACCGACGTCAGCGCCGAGCAGGTGGCCAAGGCCGTGCAGGACTCCTACGCCGCCGGCCCCATGGACAACGCCACCATGTCGGTGACGGATCTGTCCAAGCTGGACGGGCTCAACAGCAAGCTGAACGGCTTCAGCGACGCGCTGGTCAAGGCGGGCGGCCTGCAAGACAAGACCGTGCGCGCCGCGTATGACAAGGCGCTGCGCTTCGATGACGCGGACCAGATGGACCTGGGTGACTTCGCCAAGCGCCTCGCGGCGAGCACCACCAACGCCAGCCTGAAGACGGCGGCCAACGATCTGCTGGCCGAGCTGGCGAAGACGACCACGGAGAAGGGCGCCAAGGGCGAGGCCAAGTTCAACGCGGCCACCGGCCTCACCGTCTACGCGCCGCGCGGCTCCGTGGACGCCCAGTACAAGAAGACCGGGTCGGCCTGGCTGGACAGCCACTGGAACAACGTCATCAAGACGTACAACAGCACCCGCGCTGTGTAGTCGCGCTCGCGGTGGAAGCCTCGCGGCGGTCCTGGGACGAGCCGGGACCGCCGCTTGTATTTTGGAGTAGCGTCCCCGGCCCGTGGCCCTCCGAAAGAAGACTGCTGGCTCCCGGTCCTCGCCGAAAGCTGGGCCCCCATCCTTCTCCGAGGCGGTGATGCGCGCGGTGCGCGCGATTCCTCGGGGAGAGGTGCGCTCGTACTCCCAGGTGGCGTTCTATGCGGGACGGCCCGGAGCCGCTCGCGGCGTGGGCCACGAGCTGCGGCTGCTGCAGAGCCCCGCGGTGCCCTGGTGGCGCGTCATCCGCGCGGACGGGACGCTGGCCCCAGAGGTGGGGCATGAACAGGCTCGCCGCCTGCGCGCCGAGGGCGTCGAGGTCTCCCAGCGCGGAGAGGTGTTCCGCGTAAAGGTGAAGCGCTGAGCCTGTCCCCTCACCTCCCCGGCGCCGTGGCCGGAGTCGGCGGGAGCCTCGCGAGGAGCTGAAGCGCCCGGTCCAGCGGATCTCCGCCAGCTTCCTCCAGGCCGAGCGCCGCCGCGGTGGTCCGCACCTCCATGACGCGATCTCGCACCAGGGCTCGGGCCTTCGTCACGGCCTCTTGCACGAGCTGGGCGGCGGCAATCCCCGCCACGGGGGCGTTGCCCGTGTCCACCGTGCGCGTCGAGAGGACCCCGGGCTCGCCTCGTCCGAGCTCCGGCACGAACAGCAGCGCGCGATCGGGGAACTGATCACGCGCGCCGGCAGCGGCCTTCGCCCCGCTGAACAGGCCCGCCTTGCCAGGGGCTCCGCCCGGCTGCTCCGTCCGGAGGCGGAGATCGACGATGCGGTGAATGTCCCTCGCCGGGAGGATGAGCCGCCTCCGGCCTCGCTGCTCCAGGATGAACTGGGCCCCTTCCATCAGCAGCCGCTCCGCCGGGAACACGGAGATCAGCGGGAGCTCGCGATCCCAGGCGATCGACTCGCGCCCTCGCGCCGTGAGCACCCGCGCCAGAGACTCCGCCTCCTCGAGCGTGGAGCGTGAGCCGATGATCCGCGGCAGCGCGCTGCCCAGCACATCCCGCATCAGGTCCGGGCGCAGCCCCAGCAACCGCGCCATGTCCCGCGTATCCTCCGCGGCCGCGGGCTCAGGTCGCATCGCGACGAGGAACCGGCCTCTCGTCGCCACAGCCTTGCGCGTGGTCTCCATCCGAAGCCTTCTCCTTGAAGAACCCCTGCGGCTGCTTCACCCCGGAGGAGACTCTACCGCGAGCGCTCGGGGACGCGGGACCCACCGGCGCATCACCGCGTTCACCAGCGAGAACCCCACCAGCATCAGCCCCGAGTTGATCGCCCCCGAGATCCACACGCCGCCGATCACATCGGCCAGCGGCCCCCAGGCCGCATGCGAGAGGTTCACGTTGAGCGCGGGCTCCGTCAACCAGTGACAGCTCAGCACCCACGCCGAGAAGAAGAGCCAGGCGGGCAGCACCACGCCGCTCGGCCAGCCCTTGCTTCTCACCTGCAGGGCTCCGAAGGTGAGCGGCAACAGGTGGGCGAGCACCGAGGTCACCGTCGTCTCGTGCGTCGCCAGCGCATCGAGTATCCAGCCCATGGTGCCGCAGCCCAGGTGCACGAGGAACCCGGCCACCACGAAGCGATGCCACCCCGCGATCAGCCCAATCGCCATCACCACCGTGCCCACGTGGCACAGCCAGAGCATCTCCTGCAGGTGCACGAGGTCCTTCGTGGAAGCATGCAGGACAAACACGACCAGGAGCACCCCTCCCAGCAAGCGCGAAGGAATCGTCTTCACGGCGCCGAGTCCGCCATGCCCAGCTCCTTGCGCAGCGCCGGATCGCGCCGGGGGTGCCAGATCTTCGAATCCAGGTAGTAGTGGTGCAGCGCCCCGCCCCAGTACAGCGCGAGGAACAGCCTCGCCGCGTCCGAGTCAAAGGGGAACAGCGCGAGCACGGGCGAGGCTCCACGGCACGCGTTGATGAGGAGGTAGAGCAACGACACCGCCACCAGGCCGCCATAGGCGAGCACCGGCGCTCGGCCCAGCCGCGCGGCGAGCGAAGTCTCCGAGCTCCCCGCGTACCGGCGCCTCCCCGTAGCGAAGACAATGCCCAGGTACTGCATGCCATGCAGCGAGCCGCCCACGAGCACCACGGCGAACGAGAGCTGCTCGGCGTTGGAGGGGTTGGGCACCAGGGGCTCGAAGGAGCCGACGACGAAGTAGCCGAAGACCGAAGTGCCCACCGCCACCAGCAGCGCGTACAGCCCGGGCTTCAGCGCCTCACCCCGCCGCCAGCGCAGGACGAGCAGCACCGCATAGCCCAGGATGACCACCCCGGAGGTGGCGGCCAGCGCTCGCACCGCCCACTGCTCCCGCGGAGAGGGCGCGGCGGGCAGCCCGAGCAGCGTGCGGTTCGTGGCGAAGGTGAGCAGGTACACGACGAACAGCAGCCACATCGTCCCGTGCAGGAAGAACCAGTCCTGCCGGCGCGCCTGAGGGCTGGCTCCGCCGAGGCGCTGGTAGATGGCCATGATCCCGAAGTGCTGGCGCACCGCGTGGTGGATGCCCCACAGCGTGGCGAACCCCAGGTACAGATCGAACGGGGCCGTCGAGCCCGCCGCCTTGCTCAGCCCCAGCGCCGCGAACCCCGGCAGCACCCAGATCAAGCTCCCGAGCAGCAGCGGCCCTCGGGTGCGCCGCTCGTTCGGATCCAGATAGGTGCGCGACCAGGTGGCGGCGAAGTGGGGCCCATCCACCAGCCCCAGCCACAGCCACCACACCGGGACGACGAGCGCCGGCGCCACGAGCACCAGCGTCCCCGCCAGCACCGACAGCGCAGCGGTGCCGAAGAAGAACACCCCGTCATACCGAGCGCTGGCTATCCACCCGTGTCCGTTCATGGCCCACTGGCAAGTATAGCCCCTCGAAACGCGAACGCCGCTCGATCCATGCGGGACCGAGCGGCGGACGAGGCGCTCCTTCGCCAGGAGCCTACGCTGTCTTCTTCTCCATCTTCTCCAGCGTGATCTGCGGAGGCTCGTGCTTGGTGATCACCTGCTCGGTGATCTTGCACTCCTTCACGCCCTCGCGGAACGGGACGTCGTACATGATGTCCAGCATCGCGTCCTCGAGGATGGCCCGCAGGCCGCGCGCCCCCGAGTTGCGGCGCATCGCCTCGCGCGCAATCGCCCGCAGCGACTCCTTGGTGAAGGACAGCTTCACCTTCTCGATCTCGAAGAGCTTCTGGTACTGCTTCACCAGGGCGTTCTTCGGCTGGGTGAGGATCGTGACGAGATCGTCCTCCTTCAGATCGTTCAGCGTGGCCACCACCGGCAGACGGCCGATGAACTCGGGGATCATCCCGAACTTCATCAGATCCTCCGGCTCCGCCATGGCCAGCAGCTCACCCACGCTGCGCTCCTCGCGGTGGGTAATCCGAGCGCCGAAGCCCAGGCCCTTCTCACCCACGCGGCGCTTGATGATGCCGTCGATGCCGTGGAACGCGCCGCCGCAGATGAACAGGATGTTCGTCGTGTCGACCTGGACGTACTCCTGCTGGTTGTACTTCTTCCCGCCGCGCGGCGTGACGTTGGCCCGGGTGCCCTCGATGATCTTCAGCAGGGCCTGCTGCACGCCCTCGCCGCCCACGTCGCGGGTGGCGCTCGGGGTGTCGCCCTTGCGGGCGATCTTGTCGATCTCGTCGATGTAGACGATGCCCCGCGAGGCCTTCTCCACGTCGTAGTCGGCGTTGTGGAGCAGGTTCTGGATGATGTTCTCCACGTCCTCGCCCACGTAGCCGGCCTCGGTGAGGCTGGTGGCATCCGCGATGGTGAACGGGACGTTGAGGAAGCGCGCCAGCGACTGCGCCAGCAGCGTCTTGCCGCTGCCCGTGGGGCCAATGAGCAGGATGTTGCTCTTGCTCAGCTCCACGTCCTCGTTGCCCTGGGCCTTCACCCCGGGCCGAGGCCGCGCCGCACTCTTCTTCTGGTAGATGCGCTTGTAGTGGTTGTACACCGCGACGGCGAGGACCTTCTTGGCGAAGTCCTGGCCGATCACGTAGTCGTCGAGGAACGCCTTGATCTCCGTGGGCGTGGGCAAGCTGACCTGCGGCTTGCCCTCCTCGCGCTCGTTCTCGTCCGCGATGATGTCGTTACACAGCTTGATGCATTCGTCGCAGATGTAGACCGTGGGGCCCGCGATGAGCTTGCGGACCTCGCGCTGCGACTTGCCGCAGAACGAACAGGACAGGTTGACGTGGTGCTCCTTCTTCACTGCTGCCTCCGAGTTCGCCGGACCCCGGTCCCCCGGAGCCTACTTCACCGCCACACACACCCGCTCGACCAGCTGCCCACGTCTCGAACAGCCGTCCGCGACAAAATATAGGCCCCCGCCCGACCCGCAGGAAGCCCAACAACGACTTCTCTCGGTCGAACCACCGCCCCAGGGGTGGGCCAGCGTTCGATAACAGTCGGTCAGCCGTTCGTCACGCTCGCGGCGAGTTCTTCAACTTCCTCGGCCAGGGCGGTGGCCCGCTCAGCGATGGCGGAGGGCACCTTCCGGCAGCCCGACAGCTCACTGGCGAGCTTCCGAGCGGCCTGGGCCAGCCGGCGCACCTGTAGGTTCTCCGGGGGCGGCTCCGCGGGCGGCCGAGGGAAGCGCTCGGTGAACTCCTTCTTCAGCTCCGTGGCCGGCTTCTCCGGGTTCCAGATGCTGTCGCGCAGTGAACGGTACTCGGAGGGTGAGAGCTGACCCCGGTCCGCGGCGTCCGCGAGGACTTCGACGACCTCGAAGGCGGGGGCCCTTTGGGGAAACTCCTCGTCCTTGAGGACCTCGGGGGACTCGTGCCTGGCCAGGAAGCTGAAGGAGCGCGTCAGCTTGAGGGCCGTCTGCTTGCGGATGTGGAGCTCCTTGAGGCAGTAGGCCTCGAAGGACTCGTAGCCCCACTGCTCGTACTGGGCCTCGTCGCGCACCTGGACGAGCAGCTTGCCCAGTTCGGCCCAGGTGGACTTGAAGCGCTTGGCCGCAAGCAGGACGGTGTGCCGGAAGGAGCCCGGGGGAACGGACTTCGCCTTGGACTGGAGGTCGGCTTCGACAGCGGTCGCCATGGGGGGCGCTGTATCGCTCAGCCGCCCCGTCCGGGCAACAATTCCCGGCCCTACCCCTTCTTGCCCACGGTGAAGGCCAGGCCCACCGAGGCACGCTCGCCGTTGTAGGCCTTGAAGGGCCACTTCTGCAGCTCGGTCAGGAGACAGTCGTACAGCGGGCCCTTCTTGTACTGCGGGTTGTCCACGTAGAGCTTGGACACCTTGCCGTCGTTGCCGATGACGAACTCGATGGGGACCTTGGCGAACAGCCCCGGCTGGCGCTCCGCCTCCTCCTTGAGGCAGCGGAAGAGCGTCTTCTGGTTGTTCTTCACCACCTTGTTGATGGCGCCCTGATCGAACTCGGTGGCCACCTGCAGGCCGTCCGGATCGGCGGTGGCGCTGGCGGCGGGCTTCTTCTCCGTCTTCGAGGCCACCGCCGCGGCCGACGTGCTGGGCGTCGTCGTGCTCGGCGTGGCGGCAGGCTTCGGGCGGGGCTCGGTGGGGGTCTTCTCCGGGCGCGGAGAGTTGGTCGGGTAGGCGATCAGATCCTGATCGTCCCGGCGGGCCTGGGCCAGGGTGATGGTGGGCAGATCCACGGTGATGCCCGCGAACTCGTCCTCCTCGCTGCCGGTGCCGTGCACCGCCGCCCAGCGCGCCGCCTGCCAGGCCCCGATCGCCAGCGCCGCGGTCACCGCCAGCGAGATGCCGCCGAGGATCAACCGCTTGCGCAGGGTGCGCTCGCGCTCGGCGCGAACCTCGGCGTCCACCCTCGCCTTCGCCTGCGCCCGGGCCACGTGGACCTTGAAGTCCTCCACGTCGCCCATGCGAGCGAAGGCCCGCGCGCCCGGAGGCGCGATCAGGGTGTCCGCGGTCATCTCGCCCGTGTACAGCTTCTCCACGAGCTGCTGTCCGCTCAGGGGTCCGAGGACGAGATCGCCCTGGCGGAACAACCACTCCTGCTCGCTCAGCTCCGTATCGCGCTCTTGTCCGGCCAACATTGGAGGCGAAGTATCCTTGGCCCTCTTCCGTATCGCAACGCCCCTCCTGCCCCGAGCCTGCCTTGAAGCGAATTCCCGCCTGCCTGTGGAGCTGGTACCGCGGTGGAACCTTCCGGGGCTTCCAGCGCCAGGCCGAGGGGCCCACCGTCCAGGAGGTGTTGGAGCGTGCGCTGCGAGAGGCAGGTGTAGCCTCCGGGGGGGTGATGCCCGCCGGGCGGACGGACCGGGGCGTCCACGCTCGGATGCAGGTGGTGAGCCTGAGGCTCCAGCCCGGGGACTCCGCCGAGGCCCTCGCCGCCCGCCTGCCGGCTCGGCTCCCGCCCGAGCTGGGCCTGTGCGTGGCGCGGCGGCCTCACCCGTCCTTTCACTCGCAGTGGAGCGCGGCGGGGAAGACGTACCGCTACCGGGTGCAGCTCGCGGGGAAGGTGGCGCCGGAGTGGCTGCCGTATGTGCTGGAGGTGGCGCGGGAGCCCCGGCTGGCGCCGTACGACATTGCTCCCGGGCGGCTCGCGGAGCTGCTGGGGATGGCGGTGGGCCAGCGGGACTTCAGCGCGTTCCACGAGAGCTCCAGCCCGCGCAAGCCGCGCACGCTCGAGTCCGCCACCGTGAAGGAGCTGGGAGGAGGCCTGTTCGAGCTCATCCTCCGAGGGGACGCCTTCGCGCGCTACCAGGTGCGCTACCTCGTGGGCTCCGCGCTGCTCACCGCGGCGGGAGGACTGCCCGAGGAGCGCTGGCGCGCCGCGCTCGAGTCCGGTGAGGCCATCCCCGGACTCAAGGCCGCGGCGGCGGGGCTCGTGCTCTGGGAGGTGCGCTACCCGCCCGAGCTGGATCCCTTCACCCCCGCCGAGCGGGCCGCGCCCCCCGGACTGCCAGAGGGGCCACCCTTCCTCGGCGCGCCCGAGGGGTGAGGGCTCATCAATCGACGAGCCGATCCTCGTACTTCGTCAGCAGATCCGAGATCGCCTCGCGCAGGTACTCGCTCTGCCGGATGCGCGTGCTGCGCGACAACTCCTTGAGCGCGTCCAGCTTCTCGCGGGACAGACGGAAGACCACTGAGGTGAGGCGGGGCTGTGTGTCCAAGTGCGGAACCTCCTACAGTTGCGCACACCATCTCACAGCACTTTCGGATCGCAAGAAAAGTCACCGGGATCCGATCGGGAAGCTCCACTGGAGGCCGATCGATGCCTCGGTGTCCACGCGCATTCCTGATCCGAACCCGAGCGACAGTCCGAGCCCCCCATAGAAGGAGAGGCGATCCGTGAGCGTGCGGCGCAGGCCGAACCCTAGGCGAGGCCCCGCCCACGTCCCAGAAAACAGCCGCACGGCGGCGCCGAGATCAAAGAAGGTCTGCCACTCGTCCCGGCCGAAGACGCTGCGGAAGCCGCCCAGCAGCACCCCTCCCCTGCCCGCCGCTCCGAGTCCGCCCCGGGCCACGAGGAAGGCCTCGTCCTGATCATCGCCCACGGTGAGGCTGCCGCCCACGTCGAGGAGCAGGCCCGGCCCCGTCTCCGCCCCGCTGCCGCGGATGGCGTTGGTGTAGCCCAGGCCCGGGCCCCCGAGCAGGCTGAGCGCGCGGTGGTGTTCGTAATACTCGGCGCTGGCGAGCGTGGGCGCCGTGAGCAGCAGGCTCAGCAGCAGCGCGCGCACGCGGAGGTCAGCTCACCACGGGCAGCGCGAAGCCCTGGCTCTGCGCCTGCGGCTTCACGCCCGCCGCCTCGTTCATCCGGCCCGAGCGGAACGGCTCGAGATCCAGCGCCACGAACTTGAAGCCCAGCGCCTTGAGCGCCGTGTTGATCCGCTCGCGCACGTCGCCGGAGAAGAAGCGCTCGTACTCCTCGGAGGCCAGCTCGAGCCGCGCCACCTCCTGGTGGTAGCGCACGCGGAACTGCCGGAAGCCCAGCCGGCGCAGCTCGGACTCGGCGCTGGCGATCTGGAACAGGCGCTCTCGCGTCACCGCCGTGCCGTACGGAATGCGCGAGGCCAGGCACGCCATCTGCGGCTTGTCCCACGTGGGCAGCCCCAGGTGGTGGCTCCAGGCGCGGATCTCGTCCTTGGTCAGCCCCGCCTGCGCCAGCGGCGACAGCACGCGGTGCTCCTTGGCCGCCTTGTGCCCCGGCCGGTGATCCTTGAAGTCATCCGCGTTGAAGCCGTCCAGCACCACCGCGTAGCCCAGCTCCTGGCGGCGGGCCTCGCACAAGTCGTACAGCTCCGTCTTGCAGAAGTAGCAGCGGTTGGTGGGGTTGGCCGCGTACCGCGGATTGGCCAGCTCGTTGCTGCTCACCACCTCGTGCCGAGCGCCCAGGCGGGCCGCCAGCTCGCGGGCCTCCTGCTCCTCCTCGGGGGCCACCGAGGCCGACAGCGCGGTGACGGCCAGCGCTCGCTCGCCCAGCTCCTCCACGGCGATCTTCAGCACGAAGGTGGAGTCCACCCCGCCGGAGAACGCCACCAGCGCCGAGCCCTGGGCGCGCAACGCGGCGCGCATGGCCTCCAGCTTGGGGCGGGAGGCGTCGCACAGGGCCTGGATCTTCTCAGGGCTCAGCATGGCGCTCTCCTAAAGGAAAGAGCCCCCGATTGCACGCGCAACCCGGGGGCCCTCGGTGCTGATCGGACGCTCCCTCGGCTGGGAAGGAGCGCTGGAGCCTACTTGCTGCGCTTGGGGCCCTTCTTCGGGGACGCCGGCTTGGCCACGCGGGCCGCTCGCGTGGCGGGGCGGGCCTTGGCGCCCTTGCCCGCCTTCTCCGCCTTGGCCGGAGCCTCGGCCTGCCGCGCCTTCTTCGAGAGCGGGTTGGCCTTCATCTTCTTGCCGGTGATGATCTTCAGCTCGTCCTGCGTCACCAGGGACAGATCCAGCAGCGACTGGAAGATCTTCATCGCCCCGTCCTCGACGCTCTCCGTGTCGGAGTGGATCGTCACCTCGGGCGAGGTGGGCGGCTCATACGGCTCGGTGATGCCGATGAAGTTGGGGATCTCGCCGCTGAGCGCCTTCTTGTACTTGCCCGTCGAGTCGCGCTCGATCAGCTTCTCGGTGGGGCAGTCGACGTAGACCTCCACGTACTTGCTGATCACGCGGCGGTTCTCCTCGCGCACGCTCTTGTAGGGGCTGACGCTGGGGACGATCACCGCCACGTTGTTGCGCGTGAGCAGCTGGGCCACGTAGCCCAGGCGCCGGCAGATGAGGGAGCGCTCCTCCTTGCTGTCACCCAGCCCCTGCCAGAGATCGTCGCCAAGCTCGCCCTCGTCGAGGATCTCCACGTTGCGGCCCACCTGACGCAGCCGGGCGGCGATGTAGGAGGCATAGGTGCTCTTACCGGTACCGTGCATGCCGGTCAGCCAGAGCGTGAAACCAGTCGTGCTGGGCATATGGACGCAAACTCCCTGCGCTCGAAGCGGTTGAACGCTCCGTGTGTGCGCGGCTGAAAAAGTCGGGCGCGTTATAGACGAAAACCCCTGCGGTTGACAATTGACGCCCACCTTTCCGCAGGTGGGGGAGCCAACCGGCCAAGTGCCTGCTCCGACTCGGGTTTTCACGAAGTTACGTTGGGAGTGGAACCGGACGGTCCAGAAAATCTCTCTCAACCCATTGAAAAAGCCGCGCTTCGGTGGCTCGGCCGGCCGTCACGGCAACCACAAGGTAGGATATGTCTGGCAGCAGGGGCAGGCCGGCAGGCGCCGCCTGGGCCCGGTCCTCGGCCGAGAAGTCCGCGATTCCATTCACGTGAGAGTGGAACACACACGCGATCCGCTCGCCTCGGGCGTCCGCCTCTTGGAGGAGAGCGAGCCAGTCCTGGGGCTCGAAGAGGTAGGCGGTGCGTGAGGTGCGAGGAAAGCGCACCGGATCCGCCGCGTGGTATCGATCATAGGCGTTGGGCAGGCAGTGGATGCGCCAGGCTCCGGCCGAGCCGGCCCGGAGGATCACTCCGCAGCCTTCCTGGGGATAGGAAGCCTCCAGGTGTCGGATGATCTCCGACAAGTCCGGGGGAAGCTCCCACGCCTTGTCGGAGCCGCTCGGCGTGAGAGGGGCGCCCATGTCCCTACTTTGCCTCGCGGCACTTCGCGCACCGGTGGAGCTCCAGCTCGAGCACCTGTCCGGGGGCCGCCAGCCACCGGCCTCCCAGCTCCGGTCCCATTCCGAGCTGGAGCCGCTGGAACACCAGCGCCCCCAGGGCTCCGAGCGCCACGCCCAGCACGCCCATGGGAGGCGCCTGCAGGGTGCGGACGGTCTCTCCGAAGCACCAGACACAGCCCTGGCGTCCCCGGAACACCACCGCGCCCCGAGTCCCATCGCCTCCGAGCGCGACCCACGGCGCCTCGCCGTTCCAGGCCGCGGGCAGCTCGGCGATCCGGCCTCCCGCGTGGGGCGCGGCCGCGTCCGGGTTCACGTCCGGGAGCACTCGGGCCAGCACCTCGGAGGCCGGGCGCCCCACGTCCTCCGCGGAGGCCAGGAAGCCCACGGCCGCCGGAGCCAGCCGAGACTCCGAGCCCACCACGGGCGTCCCGCCACCCGCGAGGTAGGCCGCGGCCGTGAGCCCAGCGGGCCCGGAGCCTTCGAGCCTCGCCCCTCCTTCCAGGAGCGCCTCCTGGCCTCGGCCGCCCACGTCCCTCAGCAGGATCTGCCGCGAGTAGCGAAGGATCTGCTCTTCACGCAGGGCCATGCTCACCTCCCACGCTTTCGGAGCAGCAACCGGTGAGAGCCATCCGGCCGGGCCTCCAGCGCCAGCACCTCGTGCCCCTCCTCGCGGGCGTTGCGAGGCACGTTCTTGAGCGGCTCGTCGCCCTTGAGGAGCACCTCCAGCACCGCGCCGTCCGCGAGCGACTCCAGCTTGAGCTTGGTGCGCACGTAGGTCATCGGACAGACCTCGCGGGTGATGTCGACCGTCGCCGTCACGTCGTGCATCGCGCGGCCTCCTCGGGGGAAACGAGCGTGGGCAGCTTGCCCGGGGCACAGCTTGGGCAGTCCGGCGCCCGGCGCACGCGCACCGTCCGCCCCGAGAGCGCCGCCCCATCCACCACATGCAGCACGGCCTCGCCGCGAGCCGGGCCCGCCACGCCCGAGAGCCGCTCCAGCGCGAGCATGGCCTGGAGCGAGCCCACCAGCCCCGCCATGGAGCCGAGCACTCCCGCCTGCGCGCACGTGGGCACTTCGTCCGGCGAGGGCGGCGCCTCGTAGAGACAGCGCAGGCACGGGCCCTCCGGATCAATGCGCAGGGCCTGCCCCTGCATGCGCAGCACGCCGCCGTAGATCAGCGGCACTCCGGTGAGCACCGCCACGTCGGACAGGAAGAACTTGGTGGCCGTGCCATCGGTGGCGTCGATGACGAGCTCATGCGCGCGGAACAGGGCCTCGGCGTTGTCCACGTCCACGCGCTCGGCGAGGGCCTCGGTGCTCAGCTCGGGGAAGGCGCGCGCCAGGCCCGCGGCGGCGGACTCGGCCTTGAGCCGGCCCACGTCCGAGGTGCGGTGCCAGAGCTGCCGGTGGAGGTTCGTCACGTCCACCCGGTCCGGGTCCACGAGTGTGAGGTGGCCCACTCCCGCGTGCGCCAGGGCGAGCGAGGCCGGGCAGCCAAGCCCGCCCGCGCCTACCACCAACACTCGCGCCTCGAAAAGGCGGCTCACGTGACACTCCTCCTCTTGCGCAGCTTCCCAGGGAGGACCGAACGAATAGATTCCGGCGCCGCGACGTCCCACTCTCGGTAGCACACTTCACCGGCTCACCGTCCAGCCCTCGGGGCGGACCAGGCAGGACATATGAAAAAGCTGACCGGCGCGCTCGTCCTTTCGCTGTCCCTCCTGATGGCCTCCTGCTGCCACGGCTCCGGCGAGCCCAGGCCTCCGGAGGATCCTGCCACCCCCTCCTCCAGCACGGAGGGGACCCCCATTGCCCCGGGAGTCTCCCAGGCGACGAAGACGCCCATCGGCCAGGAAGCAGGCGGCCCCACGGGCAATCTCAAGCCCACCCCAGGCACGGGCGACGGAGCGATGAAGCAGGACACCGGCACGGGCGGGAGCTCGGACACGGGCGCCGGCGGGGGCAAGACGTTGGCGGGCGGGAGCTCCCCGGGGGCGCCCTCGGACGCGGAGCGGCAGGCGCAGGAGAGCTGCGTGGACAAGTTCGCGAAGGACAAGAAGCTCGACAAGTACGGCAACGCCGAGGGCACCCTATACGCGGGCGGCACGCCGCTCTTCGACGAGCGCACCGGCGAGACGCGGGATCGCCTGGACTACTTCTACGAGCGCCAGCCCGAGGCGAAGAAGGCCTGCGCCCACGCCTCCAAGGAGGCGCCTCCCCAGAAGAAGAAGTAGGCCACAGCCAGGTGCTCCCTCGGGCTGCGAGGGAGCATGCGGCGGCTGAGGATTCCCGGAAACCCGGTTGCTCCCTTAAGCTGCCCGTGTGACCGAGACTGAGCTCGCCCGCGACGGGGAGAAACCGGCGAACGACCTGCGCGCCCGGGTGCGCACGGTGCTGCAGCGCCGCAAGCTCACGGACAGCGTGTCCGCGGAGCAGGCCGCCGCGTCCTGGGAGCAGGATCGCTTCGTGGCCCGGGCCCGCGCGCTCTTCTACGCGCGGATGATGTTCCTGACCCTGGGCCTGTTGATCCTCGCGGTGCCCACCTGGTCGGGCTACTTCGGGCTGAACGGGCCGCTGGCCTTCGCCGGGTACTTCGCGATGCTGCTCTACAGCGTCGCCAACTTCCTGGTCATCGATCACCCGAAGGCCGGGCGCTGGGTGACGTACCTGACGCTGTGCCTGGACCTGAGCACGGCGGTGGTGCTGATCGTCAAGCCCCAGGTGGGCGGCGGCCTGCAGAGCCCGCTGCTGGCCACGCAGCTGTTGTTCACCACGCTGTTCGCCATCCTCTACCCCAAGCCGCTGGCCATCCTCCCGCCGCTGCTGGCGCTGCCGGTGACGACACGCCTGGACTTGCTGCTCAACCGCTCGGTGACGGCGATCGAGCTGCTGACGCTGCTGTGGTACTCGGCGCTCAACTTCATCATCGTCTACGTGGTGGTGTACCTGAACGAGCGCGAGGCCACGGCGCACCGCGAGGTGGTGGAGCTGCAGGGAGACTTGAAGGAGCTGGCGATCGTCGAGGAGCGCAACCGGATGGCCCGAGAGATCCATGACGGGCTGGGCGCCTCGCTCTCGTCGATGATCATCCAGTCCGAGTACATCCTGGGGCTGGCCAAGGACGGGCCGCTGCGCGAGGAGATCGGCGAGCTGAAGGCGACGGCGGAGGAGTCCATCGACGAGCTGCGGCGCAACCTGCGGATGATGCGCGAGGACTTCGAGCTGACGCAGGGCCTGGAGGACTACGTGAAGACGTTCGCGGACCGGACGCAGCTGGACATCCGCTTCGAGCGCTCGGGGGCCGCGCGCAAGCTGCCTCCGGACGCGCAGCTGGCGCTGTTCCGCATCCTCCAGGAGGGCCTGTCCAAC
Source organism: Hyalangium sp. (assembly GCF_045802625.1). Taxonomy (NCBI): domain Bacteria; kingdom Pseudomonadati; phylum Myxococcota; class Myxococcia; order Myxococcales; family Archangiaceae; genus Hyalangium; species Hyalangium sp. The sequence goes on from NZ_JBJMQP010000042.1 coordinate 91,582, forward strand.
GCCGCCAAGCACGCGCAGGCCCGGGTGGTGAGCGTGAAGCTGGACTTCGGAGAGAGCCGGGTGCACCTGACGGTGCGCGATGACGGCAAGGGCTTCGATCCGAAGAAGACGCCGCGCGGACACTACGGCCTGCTGAACATGCGCGAGCGCGCGATGAAGCTCGGCGGCGAGATCATCGTGGACTCGGCGCCCGGCGCGGGAGCGCTGGTGTCGTTCTCCCTTCCCTGCAACCCCTCGTGATGACCGGAGCCCCCGTGGAAGCCCAGCCGACGACTGCCCCCATCCGCGTCTTCGTGGTCGAGGACCAGACGAAGATCCTGAAGAACCAGCTCCGGCTGCTGGAGGGCCACCAGGAGATCGAGATCATCGGCACGGCGCTGTCAGGCGAGGCGGCGCTCGAGGAGGTGCCGAAGATGATGCCGGACGTGCTCCTGCTGGACCTGGGGCTGCCGCGCATGAGCGGCATCGACGTGACGCGAGCGGTGAAGGCCAGCTACCCGAAGGTGGAGATCCTCATCTTCACGATCTTCGACGAGGAGGACAAAGTCCTCGAGGCGGTGAAGGCGGGAGCGTCCGGGTACCTGCTCAAGGGCGCGCCGGTGGACAAGATCATCGAGGCGATCAAGGAGGTGCGCGCCGGAGGCACGGTGATCCAGCCGAACCTGGCGCGCCGGCTGCTGCGGCACTTCCGGGTGGATCCGGACGGCGCGCCGCTGCCTGCCACTCCGCGCCCCGCCGCGCCCGAGGCGGCACCGGCGCCCAAGGTGGAGGCCGCGCCCGAGGCGGTGCCTGAGCCCGTGGCGGTGGCCGAGGAAGAGTCCCCGCTCAAGCCGCTGTCGGATCGAGAGAAGGAGATCCTCCAGCTCATCGCCAAGGGCGTGTCGAACAGCGAGGCGGCGAAGCTGCTGAACCTGAGCAAGGCGACGATCCGCACGCACCTGGAGCA